>JAVBXV010000388.1 GCA_030824405.1 Anaerolineales bacterium
TTGCCCATGGGGCAGAACAAAAAGATCAACCGCCCGTACTCCTGATCCATGGGGCGGGCGGTAATCATTTATCGTGGCCGCCGCAGATTCGGCGTTTGCCTGGTCAACGCGTTTTTGCAGTGGATCTGCCCGGGCATGGCAAGTCTCAGGGCGTGGGCAGGAATTCCATCGATGCCTATGTTGAAGATGTGATCGGCTTTATGCACTCGCTTGCGATCGATAGTGCGGTACTCGTTGGTGTGTCGATGGGAAGCGGCATTGCACTTGCGCTTGCTTTGAAATATCCCGAAAAAGTAAATGCGCTGGCTCTGCTGGGTTCAGGTGCAAAATTGCGGGTGGCCGCCAGTACTCTCGGTGCAGTTGGCAACGCAGATACATTCGAAGACACAGTGATCGAGATCAATAAAAATTGCTTCAGCACAAATGCGCCGCAAAGTTTGCTACACCTTTCAACACAGGCCATGCTGCAAATGAGTCCGCCTGCGTTGCATGGCGATTTTCTCGCGTGTAATCAGTTTGATGTCAGCGAGCGGCTTGAGAAAATAAATATTCCCGTACTGGTGATATGTGGCTCGGAAGATAAAATGACCCCGCTTAAATATTCCGAGTCCTTAAAAAATAAACTTGCAAACTCTCGTCTGCAAGTTGTGGATGGAGCTGGGCACATGGTCATGCTCGAACAACCAGATTTGGTGGCTGGCATGCTCACTCAATTTGTCGAAACTCTCCCGCTTCACTCGGGACGTTAGGCCTGATTCTCCAGCCCAAAGATTTTTCTCAAAATAGGCATTGCATTGATCACCGCCCGCGCCCGATGACTGACGCGGTTTTTTTGCGCCATGTCCAACTCGGCCATGGTGCATCCATGTTCAGGCAGGAAAAAGATGGGGTCGTAGCCAAAGCCGCCGCTGCCGCGTTCTTCATGGGTGATCTCTCCGTGGCAATTTCCTTCCACAAGTTCAATATCGCCAGAGGGTTTTGCAATCGCAATGGTCGCGTGAAAATGCGCCTTCCAGGGCTG
Organism: Anaerolineales bacterium; assembly: GCA_030824405.1. GTDB lineage: Bacteria > Chloroflexota > Anaerolineae > Anaerolineales > Villigracilaceae > Villigracilis. Next base: position 1,022 of record JAVBXV010000388.1, read on the forward strand.
TGGTTTATCTTTCAGGTTTTGCAATAAATAAATGCGCCGATCTGCATCATTGGCGCCAGGTTTGGGGGAATAGCGCGCAGAGTACAAGCCAGGTGCGCCGTCCAGAGCAGCTACTTCGAGTCCAGAGTCATCGGCCAGGGAGATCAGTCCACTGGCTTGGGCGAAGGCAATCGCTTTCTTGGATGCGTTTTCAGCGTAGGTGGTTCCGTCTTCTTCAACATCGAGTGTCAGGTTGATGTCTGCGGGGGTGAGGAGTTGAACGTCAATGTCTTTCAGGAGTTCCTGAAGTTCTTTTACTTTGCCTGCGTTGTTGGTTGCAATCAGTAATTTATGCATGATCTTCTCTTTTATTAATTTGGTCTACTGCCCATGCGGCAGATTCTTTGATGAGCGGCTCATCATCCTGCATGGCTTTTTCAAGGACGGGCAGGATGTCTTTGTTTCCACGGTTACCAACATAGATAGATAGATTTCGTAAATAGCCGCGCCGCTTGGCGCGTTTGATCGGGCTTTTCTTGAAGCGTTGATTAAATTCAACGGGTGTCAGAAGCAGGTCTGAGGTTAAGATAGGAAGCGGAATTTTCGTCTCGAAGTTGGAGTCTGCTGGTAAAGAGAAGCGATTCCACGGGCAGACCTGTTGGCAGATGTCGCATCCAAAGATCCAGTTTTGCATTTTAGGGCGTAGGTCTTCAGGGATGCTGTCTTTGAGTTCGATGGTGAGGTAGGAGATGCAGCGGCGCGCGTCGAGGGTGCGGTCGTGGAGGATGCATTGCGTGGGGCAGGCTTCGATACAGCGCGTGCATGTGCCGCAATGATCGGTTGTGAATGCATCGTCAGGTTCGAGTTCGATTCCCAGCAGGATCTCTGCGAGAAAAAAAGTGGAGCCCGCTTGCGGGTTGATCAGCATTGAGTTTTTGCCGATCCAACCCAGGCCTGCACGTTGGGCAAGCTCACGTTCAAGCACGGGGCCTGTATCTGTGTAATAGCGATTGGGGATTGTATGGCCAAGCTGTTCTTCGATGAAGGTGACGAGGGCTTGAAGTTTTTGCGGGAGAATATCGTGATAGTCATCGCCGAGAGCATAGGATGCGATCCTTGCTTCTGATGCTTCTCTGGCAAGCGGCGTGTATGGAATTGCCAATACTATAATGGATTTACATTCGGGGAGAATTTGTTTCGGGTCTGCGCGGCGGATGCGGCTTCGTTCTTCTGCCAGATAATTCATTGTGCCGTGCATGCCTGCGTTGAGCCAGGTTTCAAAAATATTGTACTGCGCTGGCGGCTCAGAAGAAGTAACGCCAGCCAGGGAAAACCCCAGCTGGCGCGCTTTGTTTTTTATGGCTTGTTTCAGGTCGTTCAATTTTTATTGGACGATGATCTTTACAAAAAGGATATCTTCTTTTCCGCCAAAGGAGATGCCTCTGGGGTTAACCATTTGCCATGCGCTGGTGTATTCACCCAGTGTTCCAGGCGCTTTGAAATTTACGGAAACTTCAACTTCCTGTCCGGGGAGAACGACAACACTAAATGGCACGGGATCGCCACTCATTCTTTCTCCGTAGGAATAGATGAGACTGTATCCATCGCCCCAAGTGCAGTCGCCGGTGTTTTTGATCTTCCAGGTTTTGACGAATTCCTGATTGGGCGTCATGGGTGTGCCATCTGGTATGGTTACATCCAGAGATGCAATGTCAAAGTTGTAGTCATCACATAGCGCGGCGGGAGTGCCTAACGCAGCAAGGGTTGGGTCCGTTGTGAAGGCGTCAGTGGCTGTTGCCGTGGGAGGCTCTTGTGTGGGTGTCTCTGTAGGCGGCTGAGCGGTGGGCGTGAAGGCTGCGGCAGTGAGTGTAAATTCAGCCACAACCGTATAGGCTGCCGAAGTGCGGATGGCGTTTACGTCTGCGGTGGGTTCAATGGGGGTGGCAGGCGCACAGGCGGCAAGAAAAAGCATGCCAACGAAGATGTTTATAAGTTTGTTAGTTTTCATGGTTTTCTCACTCGAACGTATAGAGAAACAAGGGGTCCAAATTCACTGCCGTCGTCAGATCGTAATTTCCAGAAAGCGGAATAATCACCAGCTACTTTTGGAGCCTTGATGATGGCCTTATAGCGTACTTCAGTGCCTGGAGGGGAATAATCTGAAGGTTTGTTTTTGGGCAAAATAATCGTATTGCCTGTCCATTCAGGGCTGGAATATGAGGGTTGGAATGCAAACGCGTATCCTTCATCCCATGCACAGGTACCCGTATTTTTTAAGTGGAAAAACTGCTCAATAGTTTCTCCAATTGCAACTTCCAAATACTTATTAGAATCTGTGTAATGTGGATCTTCACCCATATACAGAGCGTCATTACAACCATTCTTCGTGGTAACAGTGGACAGGGCGCTAAGAGTCGCAATTGGCGAGGCCAAAGGAGTGAGGCCAGCAGGTTGGGTATTAAAAGCAAAAGGTGTAACCGTGGCTAATCCCAATGGCGAGGTGGTCGTCGAAGTTGGGAAGAGTGTATTTGTAGGGGCAGCCGTTGGGGGAATTGCCGCCGCTGTTTGTGTCTGTTGTGCAGAGAGCAGCGCCATCACCTGTTCAAAGGCAGCTGTTTGAACTGCACCAGGGTCCTGAGTTGGGGCGGGGGTTGCCCCTAAATTACAGGCGCTTAGGATGGTGGCAAGTGTAAATACAACTGCCAGCCAAATTTGTTTATGATATTTCATGTTAATTAACCTCCGAAAATAGTAATACGATTATAACGCACCTACGGCACGGGCGTGATTGTCGCCGTCGGCGTGGAGGTGGGTGTGGAGGTTGCTGTAGACGTGGAAGTGGGGGTACTCGTCCACGTGGGGATTGCAGTGGCTGTTGGCGCCGAACCCTGACGAATAATATGAGGGTTGAGCCAAATGGCATTGTCGTTATTCTGGCCTCCATTTGAGGTAACCACCAGAATTAGTTTTACTGTTTCGCCCGCAAGGTTGCTTAAATCCAGATCCACGGGGTAGTATTTTCCTTCGTATACCTCATGCCAACTGGCAATGGTTTTTACCTGTCCATTATTTTGGTAATCGAGCCTGAAAATGACATCGCATTTTTTTGAATTGTACTGACAGTTGATCAATGTGCGGAAGCGGTCGCCAGCTTGAATGGTGAAGGATGGATATTGGCCGCTAATAATTCCATTGTTTACATCCTTGGGCGCAGTGAGCAGGCCGGGTTCATCGTCAGTGACTCCATTTTCCATGACGGGCGCATTCAATTTGACGACATACCCATTAACATCCCCGTCTGTGCCGGGGCAGGGAATCGCGCCATTGTTGTTTGTCCAGTTTGCGTTGCAATAGTTGGCTGCAAAATCATAAGCAATAAATGATGGCCCTGCAATATTAATGTCCGCCCAAAATGCAGCATCTGCCTGGGGGCCGATACCAAAAAAGGCCCCCGATGCATTTCGTAGTTTCCAATATCCACGGTAGTGCCCGTCTTTATTTGGTGCGGTCAGGCTTACTGCAACTTCAATATACTCGCCCGGGTTTACGTTGCCAGTCAACGCAACAGATGCAGGCCCGCTCATTGAATCTCCGCTGGTGAACACCAATGCGTATGACGGCGTCCACGAACAGGTACCCACATTTTTGATGCGCCAGATTTTGACAAAAGTGCTATTTCGCGAAACCAGACTTCCATCCGGGTAGGTGACATCTGCGAGAAAAGCCGCCGCATCACATCTGGACACTGGAACTGGTGGCTGCGAAACAAGAGTGTTCGTCGCTGTGGGAACTCCCACGCCCGCGTTCGTGGCGGTTTGTAGCGGCAAGCCCGGCGTGGACGTTGTCACTTGCTGTGTGTTTGCTGCTGCAGTGTAGAGGCTGTTTAGCGTCGCGAAGGTATCAGGGGTGGCTGCACCCGATGGCGCATTACAGGCAAGTTGTACAAGTATCAAAAATACTACGAAAAATATAAATTTCGATTTTTTTGTTTTCATGGTTCCTCCGAAAGAAAGCATTCCAGGTTATAAGGACGTTCAGATCATGAGGAAAGTTCCGAATCACAAAGAGGCCAGCAAGCTGCCAGCCTCTTTGTGATGATCAGGTAAATTTATTGCTGGCCGCAAGTACTGGTAAATACTGCTCTGCCGTATGACTGTTGGAATGGATCAGAAACATTGAACTCTATCCATTTGTCGCCAGGAGTGTTTGCAAGGCCGATCTTCCACTCACGCTTGAATGATATGGTACCTGCTGCTGCGACTTCCACTGTTTTCGGAGAACTGTCGTTTCCATCTTTCTGTGTCCAGTAGTAGGAGAATTCAAGAGGTCCATTCGTGGTGACTGTGGCAATAACGGCATAGGTCACGTTTGCTGGGCAGCCTGTGGCAGGGTCACGAAGAATTTGATATTCCACTTTTGTGATGGTGTACCCTGGCTTGTTGGAGGACGATACAACAACATTGGTATAAAATGCCGCACTGTATTGCCCTACGCCAAACTCTTCACCAGTTGGAGTTTGCAGCATCCATTCTGATGTGTATGCTCCATCTGTCATTGGGGCGGTGAGAACCAGTGAAATGGGCACGACTCCCTGCGGCGGGGTGATTTGCGGCAGGTTGTAGACGTAAGCGCCGCCAAGTGCATCCCCATTCCAGAAGACGATCTTGTAGCTGGTATCCCATGTGCAATTGCTGGTATTTCTAATTTCCCATGTCTTTGTAAATTGTGCGCCTGGGGTAAAGATCATGCCGTCAGGAATGGTCTCGCTGACAAGGCTTGCTCTGGCACACGCAGATGGGGATGTGTTACCTGGCAAGGTGGGAGATGCCACTGACGCGGGCGGGGTAAGCGTTGGCGAGAACTGCAAGGGAGTTTGTGTAAAGATGGGTGTTGCCGAGCCTGCAGGTGTTGCGGTCTCTTGCACGTTTTGTGCAGCGACTGTCAGTGCAACCGCTGTCGCGATGGATGGATCTGCAGTGCTTTGCGCGCCGCAAGCAGAGAGGATGAGAGTGAGGGTGGTGATTAGGATTATATATTTTTTATATCTGAACATTTTTTTCCTTTCGTTTACAGGGAATGATTATACTGTTAAACGAACAGCGCCCGGAAAGCCGGGCGCTGCGTTTGAAAGTTCTTAACTGGTTCTAAGGACAAACAAAAGATGCACGCCCAAATTGCTGATGGTTTGGAGAGTCAATGTAGATATCAAACCAGTGTGTGCCCGCTGCAGATGTGTTCCATGAGATGTTCACAGATTGGGTACCTGCGGCCGCATAGATGAGCGAAGGGGGAACTGGGGGGGTAGCGCCATCGCTTCTGATCCAATGAAGATCGACAGTTCCGGGGCCGTTGGTGGTGATGTTTGCTGTAGCGGTGAAGCCGTTACAGCCGCCAATATTCGTGAAAGTCACATTTGTCACTGCAAAGGGAGCAGATGTGTTTGTGGCGGGGTTTTGCACCTTGATGTCCACGTAGAAGGATTTGCCCTGGTAGCCATTGACAACAGGCACAAGGATGCCACCATTGGTTACGATGCGCCAGTAGCCGCGGTAGTTGCCTACAGTGGCAGGGGCGGTCATATTTACGTCTATATCCACTTCCTGGCCGGGGTTGAGCACGCCAATGGCTTTGGAGGCAGGGGCACCCATTGCGTCTCCGCTGTCAAAAGTTAGCGTATAGCCGTTCCAGGCGCAGGAGCCTATATTTTTCACCCGCCATTTTTTGGTGAAGGCTTGTCCCGGGGTCATGATGGTGCCATCAGGGATGGTAACGTCTGTGATGAATTGAGCGACGTTACAGTTTGATGTAGCTGTTACTGCTGGTGTATTCGTAGCGGCTGGAATCGTTGGGAAAGGTGTGGAGGTGATCAGCGTTATCGGCGTAAATGTTGCGGTGGGCGGAATGGCGCTGGTTAAAGCTTCCACGGTCTGTGCTGCGGCGGTGAGGGCAAGCCCTTGTCCGGTCTCACTGGTTGGCAGGTTGCAGGATGCAAGAAATATCATTAGTACGATGAAAATATTTTTGATGCGGAATTTTTTGTTGTTCATTGTTCTCTTCTCCTTGAGAATATTAAATTATTTTACCGCACTATTGATTTACGAAAATGCCCCCACTGTCCTGGGAGAATCAAAACAGGAGTTGCGAGAACTCCTGTTTTGGATGAATCAGATTGAGGTTAAGAAAGAAGCGCTTATTTCTCGTACGGTTGACCATCTGCGGCGGGTGGAATGGCGCGTCCGACGACACCGGTCAGGATGATCATCGTTACGATGTAGGGGGCCATTAGCAAAAATTCTGATGGGATGGGTACGCGTAAGATCTGTAATTTCACTTGCAGTGAATCTGCGAAGCCGAAGATAAGCGATGAGGTAAAGGCACCAATGGGATTCCATTTGCCGAAGATCATGGCGGCGAGTCCGATGAAGCCCTTGCCTGAGGTCATGATCTCGTCGAAACGACCCACAGAACCAATTGTGAAGTAGGCGCCGCCCAGACCGGCGATCATGCCGCCGATGATCACGTTGACATAGCGTACAAAATATACGTTAATGCCAAGGGTGTCTGCCGCTTTGGGATGCTCACCAACTGCACGTGTTCGCAGACCCCAGGGGGTATGGAAGAGTGTGATGTGCATAACGATGACTAGCAGAACCATCATGTAGATGATGATGTTGTTTTCAAATAACATCGGTCCAATGATGGGTATCTTTGAAAGGCCTGGGATGGTGATGATGGGGAAGGTGCCAGAGTTGTTGAGGGTGTCGGTTGCTGTCTGAAGAAAGCGGGAACTGATAAAAGAGGTGATGCCTGCGCCAAAGATGTTAATGGCTACGCTGCTTACCGTTTGATCCACTTTGAAGCGGATGACAAGAAATGCGTGGAATGCAGCGACCAAACCGCCAACAACAATGGCAGCGATCAACCCAACATACAGGTTGTTTGTAATGCTTGCGGTGACTACGGCAACCTGGGCGGCGATAAGCATGATGCCTTCGATACCGATGTTGATGACCGCGGAGCGTTCACTGATCACGCCGCACAAAGCGGCGAGGGCGATCGGTGTAGCGCGCACAAGGGTGCTGCTCAACATGCCCGCGAGGTTGAATGATTTATCCTGTGCGGCCCATGCGAGGAATGCAACCACGAATGTGAAAGCGATCACGCCAATGAGAGCGCCCGTGGAACGAATGCCGCGTGCAAGTTGATAAGCGCCAATGAAAACTGCAATGGCAGCCATAAGATAAACGGTGGTCAGTGCGGGAAGAACCAGGTCTGGGATCTTAATGGCCTGTGAACTGGCCAGGTTTAATCCGAAGGTGGTCAGTACGCCTGCTTCTGTATTCAAGCCAAATAGAAGATAGATCAAGAGCCCAACAACGATGAGAACGAAGCCGTATATGATCTGTGTACGTTTTGCAGATTTTGGATTGATCTGTTGTATGTTCGTGTTTGTCATGCAAGCCTCGTTTTATTTACCCCAACCGCGGGTAAGGACTGTGTTTTCCACTTTGAGCGAGCGGATGCGATATAACCAGCGGATGATATCTGGGGCGGCGATGAAGATGATCACCAGACCCTGGATGATCGAGATAATGTCGATGGGAATGCCCGCCATGGATTGCATGTCTGTGGCGCCGCTGCGCAGGAAACCGAAGAGCAGCGCGGCCAGTACAACACCGAATGGATGGCTCTTGCCAAGCAATGCAAGAGCGATCGCGTCAAAACCGTAGCCAGCCGAGAAACCCTGTCCAACCCAGTGGTCTACGCCTAATACTTGTGAAGACCCTGCGAGGCCTGCGAGGCCGCCTGCCAGCGCCATAACGAGTACGAAGTTTTTGATGATGTTCATGCCCGCATATTTGGAGGCATCGGGATTGGCACCTACGGAGCGGATTTCAAAACCGATGGTGGTCTTGAAGAGCAGCCAATAGACAGCGTACGCCATGATAAGGGCAAGTACAAATCCCCAGTTGAAGCGCAGCGGGTCTGCAAAGAAGCGGGGGAGTTCTGCTGTGGGTAACACATTGGCAGTTACAGGACGGAAGCCAGAGGCCTTCATGGGGCCGTTCAACAACCAGTCACTGAGGCGGAAGGCGATCCAGTTCATCATGATCGTGTTGACCACTTCGTGCGCGCCGAAGCGGGCTTTTAGGTAGCCAGGGATCATGCCCCAAAACGCGCCGCCAGCCGCGCCGCCCAATAAGGCAAGCGGAAGGTGAATATAGGCGGGCAGGCCTTTGATGCTATAGCCAACGAAGGCAGAGCATAACGCGCCGATGAAGAATTGTCCCTCTGCGCCGATGTTGAACAAACCGCAGCGGAAGCCGAGGGCAACTGACAGCCCAGCGAAGATATACGGCGTGGCTGTGACCAAACTCTCCGTGAACGGATAGATGGCCTTTACCAGACTCGCGTTATCTCCAGTTGCAAAGAAAATTCGAAGGCCTTCGATGAGTTCGGTGGGGCTTCCAAATGAACCTGTGAAGAGGGCTCCATAGGCGGTGAAGACATTTGCGCCGCTGACGGCGATCACAATTGCGCCAATGATCAAGCCAGAAAGGACTGCAAGGGATGGGATCAGCAGAGCCTGTCCGATGCTGCTATTGCGGGCATCCTTCTCTTCTTTTTTTGTTTCTGTTGGTTTGGGTGTAGCTGTTTCGCTCACGGATGCCTCTTTTAGTTCTTTGTAGCTGTATTCGTTGGATGAACGCCAGCCATAAGCAAGCCGAGATATTCCTTGTTCACTTTGCTTGCATCAAGAATATCCATGATCTGGCCTTTATACATGACGGCGATACGATCTGAAAGCGCAAGAATTTCATCCAACTCGGATGAAACGAGCAAGACGCCCGTGCCTTCGTCGCGTTTTTGAATGATGCGGCTGTGGATATATTCGATCGAGCCAACATCCAGGCCGCGGGTCGGTTGCGAAGCGATCAGCAATTGGATCGGGCGGGAGAATTCACGAGCCACGATCACTTTTTGCTGATTTCCGCCTGAAAGCGTACCCGCGTTCACATAAATATTTGGCGTGCGTACATCGTATTGTTTAACAAGTTCTTCTGCGTTGCTGAATATTTTTTTCGCTTGCAGAGAAACTCCGCGTGCAAAGGGTGGTTTGTAATACGTGCACAACATCATGTTGTCGTGGATGGGGAAGGAGAGGATCAAGCCGTGGCGCTGACGGTCTTCAGGAATGTGCGCCACGCCACGTTCCAAAATATTGCGCGGGGTGGTGTGTTTGATGGCTTCGCCCAGCAATGTGATCTGGCCGCTATCCAGGGGAAGCAGGCCTGTCAGGGCATACACAAGTTCGGTTTGTCCATTTCCCTGCACGCCAGCGACGCCGAGTACTTCACCTTTTCGAACTTCAAAAGAAACGCCATTCACGGTCAGGTTTTGACGTTCATCGCGTACGAACAGGTCTTTTACTTCAAGCGCTACTTCTTTGACCTGTGCGGCTTTTTTATTGACAACGAGGTTTACATCACGCCCCACCATCATGGTGGCAAGAATTTCAGGAGTGGCATCTTTCGGATCGATCGAGCCCACTACACGTCCGAGACGAAGCACGGTAATGTCATCTGCAGCGTGCATCACTTCTTTTAGTTTATGTGTGATGAAGATGATCGATTTGCCTTTATCGATCAAGGTTTGCAGAATCTGGAACAGCCCATCCACTTCCTGTGGGGTGAGCACTGCGGTGGGTTCATCCAGGATCAGGATGTTGGCCTGGCGATAAAGAACCTTGATGATCTCAACACGTTGTTGGATGCCCACAGGCAGGTCTTTGATGTATGCGGTTGGGTCAACTGCAAGCCCGTACTGGTCCGAAATTTCGCGGATGCGTTTTGCTACTTTTTCCTTATCCAGAAAAATGCCGTTTTTTGTTGGCTCCACACCCAGCATCACATTTTCGGTGACGGTCATAACGGGAACAAGCATGAAATGCTGATGCACCATGCCAATGCCGCGTTCGATGGCATCATTGGGGCTGTGGATGGTCACTTCCTTGCCGCGTACAAGAATTTGACCTTCATCGGGTTTATACAGCCCATAAAGAATGTTCATTAGTGTGGTTTTGCCTGCGCCGTTTTCCCCCAGCAGTGCGAGGATTTTCCCCTCACGCAAAGTAATATCGATCTTGTCGTTTGCCAGTACACCAGGAAATCTTTTGGTGATACCGCGTAGTTCCAAAACATTTGTCATGCCATGCCCTCCATCATTTTTAATCATGAAACCCTAAAGATCTTTCTTGCATCAAAATCCGTTTTTAATAAAAAAAGAATTCCATGCACGGTCGTTGCTGGTTTGTTGGAAAGACCTTTAAGGTCTATGAGGATAGGGACAAAATAGGTCGGGGAAGAAAACTCCCCCGACCTATTTTTATTTCAACTGGGCAGAATTACTGGCCCAAAACGCCATCAACGGTCAAAGAGCCATCGCTCAAAGCGGCAGCAGCAGCTTCAAGTTCAGCCTTCAACTCATCGGAAGCGCCAGCGACATCAGAGATGCCGACGCCGCCATTGGCGATGGTGCCTGTGTAAATGCCACCAGCAAAGGTACCATCAACAACAGCCTTGGTTGCGTCGAATACGGCAACATTCACGTTCTTCAAGACGCTGGTCAAAATGACATCTTTGTATTCGGGGGCTGAAACAGTCCAGTCTACGTCTACGCCGATGATCTTGCAGGAACCACTTTCTGCGCAGTACGCAGCAGAGCCAAGGCCCACAGGTCCAGCAACAGGCATGATGATGTCAGCGCCTTCCTGAACGAAGGATTCGGCGAAGGAACGGCCATCGTCAGTGGAGTCAAAGTTACCAGTGAAGGAACCATCGCTATCGGCGGTGCTCCAACCAAGTACTTCAACAGTGGTGCCCTTCTGTGCATTGTAGTATGCAACGCCAGCTTCGAAACCCTTCATGAAGATGACTACAGGAGGAATGTTGATACCACCAAAGGTGGCAACTTTACCGGTTGTGGTGGAGGCGGCAGCTGCATAACCAGCGAGGAAGCCAGCCTGATCGGTCTGGAAGGTGAGGCCGAGAACGTTGGGGAGCTCAGTTGCGGAACCGCAGGTCTGGCCTTCAACGAAGTCGGTGCCGAAGCAGTCAGGATAGGAATAGTCCACGATGGCGAAATTGACATCGGGGTTGGCCTTGGCGGCTACAGCGGTGTCAATACCGAGCAAGAAACCGACGGTGATGATCAAGTCGGTTTCTTCATCCACGAACTGCTGGATGTTCTTGTTGTAGTCTGACTGTTGGGTGGATTCCAAATACTTGCCTTCCACGCCGAGTTCAGCAACAGCCTGTTCAATACCAGCATAAGCGCCAGCGTTGAAAGACTTATCATCAATACCACCGAGATCGGTTACTTGACCAGCCTTGATGACATCAGCAGGAGCTTCAGTCATTGCTGGGGCTTCGGTAGCGGCAGGAGCCTCGGTCATTGCTGGGGCTTCGGTGGCGGCAGGAGCCTCGGTGGCGGGGGTGCCGCAAGCGGCAAGCGCCATTGAGGCGATGACCAAAATGGCCAATACAGAATAGAACTTCTTCATGTGTTTCTTCTCCTCTAGAAGAGTAAATTTGAGAGGTTAGCTAGTTTCGAGCATAACCTTACGACGTTGCAAGTATAAATCTTTATATTTTATTGTGCAAGCCCGCACGAATTCAGGGGCTGCTCAAGGTTACATTTGTCATAATTTTGCCATTAAAAAGGTCTTTTATAAGCAGATTTATTTCCAAAGAAGCACTTTCTGGGAATTCCTGCCCAAATGGAATATACCTAAATTGACCAATTCTGGGCTCAATGGCATTTCCCTCTTTTAGCAGGCGCATCAGATCCTGGACCTCGAAACTGGCACTGCCATAGACGGAGGTCACCACGCCTGAACCTGATTCTGCCAACGCCTCAGCCTGATTGCGCTCTGCCCCAATGGCATAAAAGCCGCCCTCTGAAGTTGCACGCAGAGCCGCTTGTGCCGTGACACCACCTGCCGCGAAGAGCACATCCGCCCCGCGGTGGATCAGGCTTAGTGCCGTAGCTTCACCCCATGCTTCGTCTATAAATAATTTCTCGCGATCTCCATCCTCGCGATAGATAACCAGAACTTTGAGGTCTTTGTTCACAAATGAAACCCCTGCGCGAAACCCCTCGCAGTATCGCCACATCGCGTCAATGCCAGAGGTCTCGCAAACTGCGCCAACGATGCCCGTCTCCGTTAGGTGAGACGCGATTGCTCCAGCAACGAATCCCATTTGGTCTTCCGCGAAAGTGATAGGGATCAGGTTTGGAAGGGTTTTTTCCTGAGGCTGGCCCATGCCAATAAAAACAGAATCAGGATAAAGAACGGCAGAGCGAAGCGTTTCATCCTGCATTCCAATGCCCACGGTAATGATCGCATCGAAGCCTTTTTGTGCGAAGTAGGAAATATTCTTTTCGTAATCGCGCGTGTCTACAGATTCGATGTAGGCGATCTGGTCGATGAGCCCATCTGCTTTGGCCTGTTCCAGCCCCGCCCAGGTGTCTTGCGTGAGGCCATGATCCTGCAAGCCAAGCGTGTCGGTGACCAATGCCGCGCAGAATACATTCTCGTTAAAACAATCTGACGATTGCATACAAGCCGAAAGGCTTAGCATGGCAATCGTCAGAAAAATACAGATAAATTTATTTCGCAATTTTCAACCCCTAATTAAAACTTGCTTCTCCGCGTTTCACGCCCAGGATCAACCATAAGGCAATGGCCATGAAGACCGGCGCGATGAGCATGATGATGTTGTAGTTGTTGCCCGTTAGTTTTACTGCCCAGCCGTTTAAGTTGGGACCCACAATTGCAGACAGGGTGGAGAATAAATAATACAAGCCAGTGAATGTGCCAATGCGGGCCGCGCTGGTTAGGTCCACGATCATGGGCAGGGAATTGATGTTGATGCATGCCCAGCCAATGCCGCCAATAATGAGCAGTACGCCTGCAAGGGTCAGCATGCGCGGACCGTCTGCGACGAGCGGAATGCCAACCAGCGGCAGGGGAGCAATGCCAGTGAGCAGGGCAGAGGCGGGTGTAACGTAGAGCAGAACCATCATCAGAATCAACGAGACCAAGCCAATGGAGATGGTGTTGCGGCGGCCGATCTTGCCGGCAATGTAGCCAGCGGGGATCGCAAATAACACGAAGAATAAGGGCAGAACCGATAACAGGGTTGCCCCATTGCCTGGGGTTAAACCGAGGTGGTTGGTGGCATATAAAGTGAAGAATGTTTCAACCGCAGAGTAGCCGACGAACCAGAAAAAGATGGCGAGCAGAATTCTCGCTCCGCTTTTGTCTGCATCTTTAAATACTTCACGCAGGCTGGCAAACATGCCGGGGTGTTCTGTGATCTGCTCGTAATCTTTGGGTTCTTCAATGAAAAGATAAACGATCAAAGCAGAGACGAACACAAGACCAGAGCCCAGCCAGAAGGGAAAATTCGGGCTGATGTCGAAAAGGAGGCCGCCTGTTTGCAGGGCAATGATCGCGCCGATGCCGCCCATAAAATTGATGATGCCGTTGGCTTGCGAGCGGAATTCGGAGGGGGTGATATCTGGCATGAGTGCAACAACTGGGGTGCGCCACATGGCTGCGCTGAGCAAGAGGGTGCTTGTGCAGGCCACGAATAACGGCAGAATTGCGGCAATGGGAATTAACCCAAATGCAACTGCTGTGATGGGTGCGCCGATAATAATGAAGGGAATACGCCTGCCCAATGGCGAGCGCAGTTTATCAGACCATGCGCCTACAGGGGGTTGGATAAAAAGGGCGGCGATATTGTCGAGGGTCATGAAAAATGCAACTACGCGGATATCGAGGTGAAATTTTTCTGAAAGAAAGATCGGGACGAAGGCGTTATATACCCCCCAAATAACACTTACACCAAAAAAGCCAAAACCGAGCAAAAAGGTCTTGCCGTAATTCAATCTTGTTGCCATGATGTCCTCCAAAAGTGATGATGAAAAATTCAGATCAAAGGTCGTTCGCCTGTCGTTTTAGACGTTCAATGAACCTT
>JAVBXV010000440.1 GCA_030824405.1 Anaerolineales bacterium
TCCCTGTTCGTTGGATGGAACGCGCGTGGAAAGCATGCCCGAAAGCGCGGGGATACTGACACTGGAGCCAAGCGCGGCGACGGCGACGATGGGATAGAACATCCACGCCTGCGGGGCGATGGCGATACCCGCCATGCCGAGAGACATGAGCGCAAGACCGATGATGGACAAGCGCCTCTCACCCACCCTGGGCTGAATGCGGCCAAATAAAAATCCCTGCACGAAAACAGAGACCACGCCCACGAAAGCAAAGAAGAGACCGTTTTGACGCGCGTCCCAATGGAAACGGGCGTTGCTGAAAAGCGGAAAGTTTGTCTGCAAGCCTGCGAAGGCCAGGTTGAGGAAAAAGATGCTCAACAAAAGCAGGCGAATATTTTGGATGTTGAAAATAATTTTTAGCTGGCCGATAAAATTCAAACTCGGTTTATGTTGGCTGCGTTTTTCTGGCGGGAGGGATTCAGGGAGAATAAAGATGCCGTAAATGGTGTTGACGAAGGCAATGCCCGCCGCCACGAACGCAGGCACAAATAAACCATAGGTGCTGAGCAATCCGCCGAGTGCAGGGCCTGCCATCAGTCCAAGCCCGAAGGCGGCGCTGACGATACCGATGCCGCGCGAACGCTCTTCAGCAGTGGTGATGTCGGCCACGTACGTGAAAGAAGTGGTCAGGTTGTTGCCCGTTAGCCCGTCAAGCAGAACGGCGAGGAAGAGCATCAGAATAGAGTTGGCCAGGCCAAACATTGTGTATGCAATGGCTGTACCGAAAAGACAGGCGACGAGGATGGGCTTGCGTCCATAACGGTCTGAAAGCGAGCCAAGGACGGGTCCGCTGAAAAGTTGGAGGAAGGCATACAGCGCCTGCAATCCGCCAACGAGGGCGGCATCGCCGTCTTGTGCCTGGATGAAGAAGGGCAACAGCGGCAGGATCATGCTGTAACCGAGCATGTCCACAAAAACGGTGATGAAAATGAAGGTGAGGGAGCGTTTCATTATTTTTTTACCACTAAGAACACAAGGGGCGCAAAGGAAAATGCTAAAAAGAAAAAGACCCGCTAAAACAGCGGGTCTTTTTTTGTGCCGAAGGAGGGACTTGAACCCTCATGAGATTGCTCTCACTACGCCCTGAACGTAGCGCGTCTGCCAATTCCGCCACTTCGGCATATTACTTTGTTGGCGGGTTGTATTTTATCTCAAACGCTTGTTTTGTCAACGAGAAGCGGGCGGTTTGCATCCTTTTGCGGGCAGTCAACGTATATAAACAGCAGTCTCAAATTCCCTGCAGATTGTTGGAATTGGTTTCCAGGTTTGGGAACAAAATCACAGTCGTCATCGTTATGATGGCATCCCTTTCAAAATCGTATTGTCAATTCTTTACAGTACTGTTAGGGGATATATCTTTTTAGTTTGGAAATGGTTATATTGTTCATCAACAGAAAGGAGTTGCCATGTTCGCAATAGCCGCAGTCATTTCAATTCTATTGCTCGCCCTGGCTGGTTCAGATGTGTTTGTATCCCAATACAACTCGGAAGAACTCAGCAGCATGGGAGTTCAAGAGAAATGAGTGACACCCCCCTTCCCTAGCCTGACGCAGAACGAAAAACGCGTCAGGCTTTTTTTATTTAAGCCAGCTTTTCGGGGGTTGTGAAGGTCGTAAATTCCCCCAGCTCATTTCCCTACCGCTCGGTAGGGAAACTTGATATGCGATATAATTCCAACATTCGCGCCGCCATGGAAGGCAGCTTCCAGTAAGGAAAAAAGATCATGGACGATGGTATTAAACCGCTTCACACAAAGATCGAAAAGATGATCCAGATTTCAGACGGCACGATCGTGATGGAAAGCCATAGTGGATTTCCCTTTAGCGAATCCAACCTGTATCTGCTCAATGGCAGCGGAATGGTCGTTTGGAAGGCCGAGAAACCAGATCCACGGGCGTTGTTCTCGCGGATTATGCTCAGTGAAAATTACACCCTCTCCACTTTTACGATCAACGGGCAGTTTTGTGAGTTGGATCTAAAAACTGGGAAGATCGTCAGCCAGTCAAAATTTACATAGAATAGAAAAAAATTTGTGTGTCTTCGTGGTGAAAATTGTCAAACATTGAAACCCTCCCGCTCGGATTTGTACTCGCCTTCCTTTTATTTAGTGTCATGTTCCTTTCGAACACGTATAAATTGTGGTTCAAAACAGATATGTACTATCAGGATATAAAAGACAGCCTCACGCGCACGCCCATGCCATTCAAAGATTTCTTTTTGAAACGCCTGGAGAATAGAAAACGCTGGGAAGTGGAGCAGAAGATTTTCAGCGTCATCGGGTTTGTGACCGTCATTGGCGCGGATGTGTTGGTGCTGATGGCGTATTTCAGATAACCTCCCGTCATTGCGAGGGCGATGCTTTGTTGGAAAAAGCACCCTCCTCGCAATGACGGAAACCTAAATCAAGGAGAAGCAACTTGAAAATCATCGCATGTATCAAGCAAGTCCCCGACTCTGAGGCCAAAGTAACGGCAGCAGACGGGAAAGTATCCTGGGGAGATGCGCCGTTGGTCATCAACCCGTTCGACGAGTACGCAGTGGAAGGCGCGCTTCAACAGAAGGAAGCCACAGGCGGAACAGTGGTTGTGTTGTGCGTGGGGCCTGAGTCCGCGAGAGAAGCGTTGAAACACGCGCTTGCCATGGGCGCAGATGAAGCCATCCTCGTTTCTGATCCTGCACTCACCGACCTCGACACCGTTGGAGCCGCGCGTATTTTAGCCGCAGCGATCAAAAAAGCCGAAGGGGAAATGGTCATCTTTGGCCGCCAGACCCTCGACAATGGCGCAGGCCTGACCCCCGCGCAGACCGCCCGTGTTCTCGGGTGGCCAATGCTTGGGTTGGCTGGCCAGATCAAAGTCGAAGCTAGAAGCGTGACCGTTGAACGAGTCATCGAAGAAGGCAGGCAAACTGTCAGCGCAAAATTGCCCGCCGTGTTGAGCGTCGTGCAAAGCATTGGCGAGCCGCGTTACCCATCCTTCATGGGCATTCGCAAAGCATCGAAGGCCACCATTCCCGTTTGGTCGTTGAGCGACATCGGCGCAAGCGCGCCCGCCGCCATCATCACCCGCACCGAATTGCTGAACCCGCCCGTGCGCGAAACCAGTGTTGAGATCATCGCAGGCGAAACCCCCGCCGAGATCGCAGAAAAACTCGCCGACAAAATCCTCGCGGAGAAAGTGCTATGAAAACTTTTGTTTATATCGATCATTTCAAAGGTGAAGTTCAGCCCGCTTCGTGGGAGGCGCTTGGCCTTGCAAAAACTTTCGGCACAACGGTTGCGGTTGTGTTTGGTTCGGATGCAAACGATGTTGCCAAAGCCGCGTTTGAATATGGCGCAGATGAAGTTTTGCATGCAGATGATGCCGCCCTTTTGGATTACCGCGCCGAAACCTATGCTTCGACTTTAAGTGCGCTCGCTTCTTCTCATAACCCGAACTTGATCCTGCTTCCGACGACAGCTCGTACCCGTGAAATGGCCGCCATGTCTGCTGTGGATTTGAACACAGGCGTGTTGACCGATGTTTCAGGTTTGGAAGTGAGCGGCGATTCATTCATTGCCACCCGCCCCATTTACGAAGGCAAGCTGCTCGAGAAGACCGTTTGCTCAGGCAAGCCTGTGATGGCCACTATCCGCGGGCGTGCCTTCCCGAAACCGAATCGTGACGCCAGCAAGAGCGGCACGGTCACCAAAGTTGCAGCCAAAACAGATGCGATCTCAGAAGTGAAAGGCTACTCTGCTTCTGAAAGCGCCGTCAATTTGGGCGACGCAGGCATCATCGTCTCTGGCGGACGCGGCGTTTCGAATAACCCATCCCTCACCCCGCCCGCAGGCATGGATGAAAAGCAAGCCGAAATTTGGCGCGCTCAGCAGGGCTTTGGCCTCATCACTGACCTCGCTACATTATTAGGCGGCGCAGTTGGCGCCAGCCGCGCAGCCGTAGACGGCGGCTACATCACCTACTCGCATCAAGTGGGTCAAACGGGCAAAGTCGTTTCCCCTGATCTGTACATCGCCTGTGGTGTCTCTGGCGCAATTCAACATTTGGTAGGCATGAGAAACGCAAAAGTGATCGTTGCCATCAACAAAGATGCAGATGCACCGATCTTCAAGGTCGCACGCTACGGCGTTGTTGGTGATCTGTTTGCCATTGTCCCTGCGTTGACGGAAGCTCTGAAAAAGAAGTTGGGGAAGTAAGGGTATCGTATAAGTTAGAGAAGTGAAAAATAATCATTAAACAGTCCCAGGTGACCCTGGGACTGTTTTTTATAAATTGGGCTAATAAAGCGGCCAGTACTGATGTCGCATCAAATATTCCTGCTTTCAAGTTGACTCACTTAATTATTAGTGCTACCCTATCTACATCAATCGTAACCATCAACAATATCTCCCAAAAACGTTCTGTACATTTAATTTTATCCGTTGTCTTTTTGAACTTTAGGAGAACAAAATGAGATCGACAAATAGCAGAACCATCTTTATTATGCTCAGCGCAATCGCTTTGATTTTAGCTTGCAACGCTCCCACGGCTACTGAAACCATGGAAGCCGCCCCCATAACAGACTCCACGCCAACATTAGAGGTAGTCATACCAGTTTCTGGGCAACAGACCGAAGCCACCACACAACACGTAACGATTCCAGCCGATCTTCCAGAGAAAAGAAGCAGTCACGCGGGGGATCATGATTCGTCCACAAGTGCCGCGATAAAGCAGGCCGCGGGCGGAGATCGTTTCACTTTCGCAAAATTTGAGCGTCCTTTTAATGCAAACACAATGGATGTTTATTATCCAAATCTCGACATTGTAGATACCTATGTATTTCAGGATGATACATGGATCTACGGTACGCTCCAAATGAAGGGACGGGATGCCAACGAAGCACTTCCAAACCGCTACGCACTTGAACTTGACCTGGACCTCGACGGCAAAGGAGATTGGCTGATTATCGTATCCAATCCCTCTTCAAAAGATTGGACCGTAGAAGGGGTGGAAGTTTATCAAGATACAAACAAGGATGTCGGAAACATTTCCGCAATGTACACAGATAAAGATGCAGTTGGCGATGGGTTTGAGACCCTGATCTTTGGTCAAGGGACAGGAAACGACCCTGATACCGCCTGGGTGCGCATTTCGCCCACGGATCCGAACTCAGTGGAAATTTCCATAAAACGTTCCGTGCTTGGCAACCCGGGGAAATTCCTGATCAATATGTGGGCAGGAAATTCCCTTTTAGACCCTGCCTTGTTCGATATTAATGACCATTTTTCGCACGAGCAAGCGGGTGCCGCAGATGCGGGTCTTGAACTCTTTTATCCAATTAAGGAAGTTGCCGAGATCGACAATTCCTGTCGAATGGCAGTCGGGTTTGAACCCACAGGACAAGAACCCGGGCTTTGCGAAATCTTCATACCCGTTATCCCCGGAGAACCACCACCCACTGGATGTCAATTGAGCCAGCTCATTTGCGCCTCACGAGGACCCGGCTGGAATTTCGATAGCCAAAATTGTAGTTGTTTTTACTTCGGTTAGCCACGGTAAATGAGTAAAAAGACCCTTGAGACAAAAACTCAAGGGTCTTTTTATGTACCTATAAGCAACCAATAAAGGATATCTCTGCCATGACCAAAGTACGCCCTCGCTAGGAAAGGACATGCAACAAATATCAACAAATTCAACATGAAAACAACTATAAATACTCTATGTATTCTTATAAATTTTCAGGAGAAGAGAAGAAATGAAGTCAACCAATTTTAGAACCGCTTTTATAATGTCGATCGTGATCATTGTCATCATGGCTTGTGGAACCACATCCACCGCAACAGAAGTTGCAGCTACAGCAGAACCGCTGGCAAATGGATCCATCCCATCCACTGGAGATGGCGAATCCGTCTCAACCACTGGAGCAGACGGATCCACCCCAGTGGCCGGGACTGGAATACAGCATGTGGTAATCCCAGTGGGCATTCCCGCAGACCGCAGCAGTCACGCGGGCGATCATGACTCGTCCACAACAGCCGAAATCAAGCAAGCTGCTGGTGGAGATCGTTTCACCTTTGGAAAATTTGAACGTCCGTTCAATGCCGAAACCATGGATGTCTACTATCCCAACCTTGATATTGTGGACACCTTTGTTTTTCAAGATGAAACCTGGATCTATGGCACAATCCAAATGAAAGGCAGAGATGCCAATAATGCGTTCCCCAACAAATACGCGCTGGAACTCGATACTGACCTTGATGGAAAGGGAGACTGGCTGATCATCGCATCCAACCCCGCATCCACGGAATGGAAAGTTGAAGGTGTACAGGTTTATCAGGATGCAAACAAAGATGTTGGCAATGTAACTGCTGTA
The DNA here is from genome assembly GCA_030824405.1 of Anaerolineales bacterium. Classification (GTDB taxonomy): domain Bacteria; phylum Chloroflexota; class Anaerolineae; order Anaerolineales; family Villigracilaceae; genus Villigracilis. Next base: position 6,391 of record JAVBXV010000440.1, read on the forward strand.
TTCAGCGATGAAAAGGCAACAAGCGATGGCTTCGAGACCATTGTTTTTGATCAAGGCAGCGGTGAGGACGTAGACAGTGCCTGGGTGCGTATTTCCCCAAACGACCCGAATACAATTGAGTTCAGCGTAAAGCGTTCCGTCCTTGGCAATCCAGCAAAATATTTGATCAATATGTGGGCAGGGAATGCTCTCATTGACCCATCCCTTTTTGATATCAATGATAAATTCTCCCACGAGCAGGCCGGTGCCGCAGACGGTGGTCTACAAGTTTATTACCCGATCAAGGCAGTTGCTGAAATCGATAATTCCTGCCGCATGGCTGTTGGTTTCGAACCCACAGGACAGGAGCCAGGCTTATGCGAAGTTTTCATTCCAAATATACCTGGTTCTCCTCCACAAGGCTGTACTGCCAGCCCAACCAAAATTCTTGCATGCAGCATTAATCCAGATCCTTCCTATAGTTGCAGTTGGAATAAAAATTCCTGCAGCTGCGAATGCAAATACGTTGGACCTAAATAAGCTGATCTTTTATTAACTCAATGCCAAGCCGTCTTGAAGAGAAACTCTCTCAAGGCGGCTTGGTTCGTCTCTGGAATGCTCAAACGACCAAAGGATTGCCATTGTCACAATAAAAACCCGTGGTATAATTCGCCCGCTCTGGTAGAAAAGATGGAGAGGTCGCGTAGTCTGGCTTAGCGCGCACGCTTGGAAAGCGTGTAACCCACAAAGGTTCGCGGGTTCGAATCCCGCCCTCTCCGCTAATGTAGCGTCCCTCTTTTGAGGGACGCTTTTATTTGAGGTTCGTGCGCCCCCATTGAGGGGATAATATTCGAATCCCCCCCTCTCCGCTGATGTAGTATCCCTCTTTTACTTAAAGCAAAAACGGCCCTGTTCTTTGCAGAACAGGGCCGTTTTTGCTATCTACTAAAGTTAGGGAGCCGCTGTTGCGGTTGGAGCAGGGATTTCAGTTGCCGCAGACACCGGGAGTGGTGTACCTGCAAAGATCAGAAGATCAGAAACTGATTCAGTATGGCCGGGCACATCAGCCTTGCTGGTTGAGAGGAATTCATACAACAATGAACCTTGCCATTTGCCACTGCCAAGAATATCAGTGCCCTTGGATTCAGCATCGGCACGGCGTGAACCAGCCAGCATACCTGCATAACTACCAAGGTCAAGCTGTGCTGGGGAAACAGCTACATCCACTGAATGGCAGGAGACGCACGAAAGCGATCCTGCATACCAAAGATTGGCTTCCACAAACAAAGGTTTTACCTCTGCAAATGTGGATTCACAATTCTGTCCATTTACATCTGTAAATTGGAAGGCGTCCTCTTCAGGAGACCCAGCTTCAACCCAGGCACCAACAAGGTCCACGGCTGCAACACGGCATTGGTCAGAAACAACCACTGCACCGTTACCCGTTTCCATGGCTGGCAATGTAGCTGGGAACAAAGTCGGGATCGGTGTCCGTTCTACAGTCATCTCGCCTTGTTTACAGGTGAGAGAAAATCCACATGAACTCAGAAGGATAAAACCCACCCAGGCTGAAACGCCCACGATGAACACGATCAGTGCCCCATAAATATATTTTCTAACATCATCATTCATGAGACGCCTCTTTACTGCTGTGTCGCATTGAGTGTGCGAAGGAAATTAACCACATCCCAACGTTCTCGAACTGTAAGGTTCTCATTTAAGGGCGGCATCTGGCCGGAGAATTCTACATCAGGGAATAGTGAGTTATTTGGATTAAATATGCCATTGGAAATGGTAAGGAACATGCTGCCATCCGTCTTGCTTTGGACGAGGTCACTGGTAAGGTCAGCGGGTTTCTTTTTGACAAGGAAGGCAGAGATCGTACCATTCCCCTGCCCAGCATCGCCATGACACATCTGGCAGTGGATGCTGTACAGTTCGGCACCACGCGCAATAGATACTTCATCAGAAGGTACAGGGTTGGAAGGCACACCCTCGCCCGGAATATAGGCTGGCCCTTCGACTGGAATGGACTGGGCAGGCACTGCCAATGGTTGTTCTTGATTGCTATAGGAGGGCTGGATTTCCATGAAGGAGACCCAGTCGATCTTGATGACGTCATAGGTGAAAATCATCAATACACCAATAACCACACCCAGTACTGCAAATACGCCAATTAATTGTTTAATGAGTCTCATAAGTGTTGCGCCTCCGCGGGGTTCACGGATTCAGCACCCGATTTCTTCAGGGTATCTGTAATTTTCTTTTCATCAACATGTGAACATTCAACCAGGATGGCAATCTTCCCATCGCTAATCTCAGCTACATATTTCATGGGGCGGTAATTCGGGAAATAGCTATCCAGAAATACGCCAAGGAAGGTGGAGAGTAACATGCCAAGCATGGTCATCTCGAACAATACTACAACCGAGGGCGGACCGGGCACATATGCCTGGGTGCCTACCTGAATTGGATAGGGGTAAAGGTATGGGGCAACAAAGGCCAGGAAATAACCCACGCCAAATCCCAATATCGACCCGCCAACAGCAATACGCGGCACATTCGACCAGGCATTGGGGCGTCCAAGCATTGCTTCAGTAACAGGAATGCCCGAAATAATGTTCATGCAATCGTCATGAACTCCAATAGAGCGGAGATTTTCAATTGCATTCGCAGCAGGCTCAAGGTCAGGAAAGACCGCCAGTAAATCTACAACTTCAGCCATTTGAGTCCTCCTATTCCAGTTCGCTGACCGTTACAACGGTCTCGCGTCCATATTTCGTAAGTTTGTGTGCCATCTGGCCTTCCTGCACTTCCCAAACTGGGATGAGAGGAATCAACTTGGACGCGGCCATGTATAGCAGAGCAAAGAAAGCCAGCGTACCAATGCCGAGTGGAATTTCAACACCAGGTGTGTACATACGCCAGGTAAAGGGCATACGATTGATCGTAAGGGAGACAGGAATAATGATGTAACGTTCGAACCACATACCGAAGTTGATCAGAATACCGACGATGGATACAAGCCAGGGAGTGGAGCGCCATTTCGGATTCCAAAGAATAGCCCACGGAATAGCGATGTTGAAGATCAACATTGCGAACCACATCCAGCCCATAGGACCAGCCTCATGGAAGTGAAGCAATTGCTTTGTCCACTTATCGCCGCCATACCACTGAACCATATAATCATTGAAGAAGAAGTATGCCCAAGCCATGGAGATGATCAACATCAGCTTGCCGATGGCGTCAAAATGCTCGGGGCGGATGAAGTACTTCATGTGCTTCATGGTCGCGCGGATAATGGCCAACACCACGATCACAGCACCCATACCTGAGTGAAGAGCACCAACAACAAAGTAGGGGCCAAAGATGGTGGAGTTCCAACCGGGGCGGGTAGCAGCGGCAAAGTCCCAGGACACAATGGTATGCACGGAGAACATAACAGGGATGATCGCGAAAGCGAAAATATTCATCGCATTGCGAAGGTGTGCCCACTCCCCTTCTGTACCGCGGAAACCAAGCGCTAACGTTTTATACAAAGTCTTGCGCCAGCCGGTGGACTTGTCACGCGCCATTGCCACATCAGGGATCAATGGCAGGAACAAATACATGGTGGAAGACAAAAGATAAGTTGTGATGGCGAGCAAATCCCATGAAAGTGGGGAATGCATGTTGGGCCATAACATACGTTCATTCGGATAGGGCATGAGCCAGTAGGCAAGCCAGACACGACCCATATGCATGAAGATACTAAAGCCAGCCTGCACCAAACCGAAGGTGGTCATCAATTCTGCGGCACGTGTGAACGGACGGCGAAACTCAGCCTTGAACACGCGCAAGATCGCGGAAATAAATGTTCCTGCATGGCTAATGCCGATCCAGAATACGGTGTTGACGAGGAAGATACCCCAGTATGCCGGGCGATTCACACCAGCAATACCAAGACCTTCCACAATCATTTTTCCCCAGGAGTAGAACAAACCATAAGCAACGATCACGCTGAGAATGGCAAACACTGTCCAATATCTCCAGGTAGGCGGCTCGGTCATGGATTCCATAACCATGTCGTTCATTTGTCCGCGGGGAAGCGGATCTAGCATCAAATGTTTTTCGCGGAAATGCTCTTCGGTGTGACCGCCATGATGGCCGCCAGCGTGAGCATCTGTATGTTGTTTCATTTCAGCCATAATTACCCTCCCTTGAAGTAGGTCACGTTTGGAAGTGTGCCCAGTTCTTCAAGATGTTTTACGCCGTGCCCATGCTTGATCAATTGGGAAACGAGGCTTTCGGAGTCATCCACACGGCCAAAGGTAATGGCACTGGCAGGGCAGGCTTGCGCGCAAGCGGTGGTGAATTCACCATCCACTACTTCGCGGCCTTCAGCTTTCGCATTATCCTGCGCCTTGTGGATGCGTTGAATACAGAAGGTGCACTTTTCCATCACACCACGCGTGCGGACGGTGACATCTGGATTCAGTTGGTTTGGAAGAGGTTCTGGGCGTTCATAATCGCGCCAGTTGAAGGAACGAACCTGGTACGGACAGTTGTTCGCACAGTAACGGGTACCCACACAGCGGTTGTACACTTGCAGGTTCAACTGCTCAGCCTGGGAATGTACGGTTGCAAATGCAGGGCAAACTGGTTCACAGGTTGCACTGCCGCATTGCTGGCACATCATTGGCTGATTGGGGGTCATCTTCACTTCGGGATATTCACCCTCCCAGAAACGTTCGATGCGAATCCAGTGCATTGAGCGGCCATAGCCAGAGTCAACATCACCAACAAAGGAGACATTGTTTTCCATGGCACAGGCGGCAACACAAGCCTGACAGCCTGTGCAAATGTCCTGGTCAATGACCATGCCCCATTTGCCGCCCTCTGCTTCGCTTAGTTTGAGTTCTGTAATTTTCAGATCAGTTACAGTCGCCATAATTAATGCTCCTCGCCAAGAGCCTCTCCGTACACGCCCATGATGCTCTCAAGGCGCGGGATCGGCAGCTTCTTACCAGTCTTTTCGATTTTTACTTTCATACCAGCAAAAGCAAGGTCACCAGCTTCATTCACCTGCTGACCAAGCAAATCTGTGGGGTTTACACCACGATTCTCTGCATATCGACCATAAGCAGTATGACCCTGACCAAAAGGCATCGCGATCGTGTCGGGACGAATAGGTGGGTACTTGTACACTGCGGCTTCGATCTCACCGAATTCACTGACGATCTTCACCAGGTCTTCATTTTCCAATCCCAGTTCGTGAGCAGTCTCAGGGTTGATCTCAACCCATGTATTCCACATCACGGTGGTGGTGGGATCTGGCAATTCCTGTAACCAGGGCTTATTGGCGCCAGCTTCAGCAAGTATGGGGGAAACGAAGGGCACAAAGAAAAATTCACCTTCGCTAAATTCTGATTCTGCGCCATTCAAATTGCGGTTCAAGACATCTGCGCTGTCAGGAGTACCGAACGCGCCGTCCAACTTCCACCAGCCGCCATATTGTTGGAAATATGCCGAGAAGGTGTTGATGTCAGCCGCAGAGAAGAAGCCACCTGCTTCACTCATCAAAGGAGTGAGCTTGCCTTGCAAGAATTCAACTTCATCCTTGAAAGGCAGAGCAGAAGCAAATGTACCGCCAGCCAATTGAGCGGCAGCAAGCAGCACGTCAATGGTGGCGCGAGTGTTGTAGAACGGAGAGACAACAGGTTGTGAACCAGAAAGAACAGGTTGAGCAGAACCAGTTGCTACACGTTGATAGCCCCAGGATTCAAGCCCGTGATGATCGGGGAAAACGAAATCAGCTTCGAGGGCGGTTTCGTCGGGGAAGGTCGCAAATGAAATGACCTGCTCCACGCCGCTCAACGCACCCTTGAAATTAATCGCCTTGGGCAATTCGAACACGGGGTTGACGCCGTGAACGAACAAGACCTTGAATTTACCGTCAGCCATCTTCTGAACAAACTCCTGCATTTCCTGTGTGGAAGCAGGGCGATGGGATTCAGTTTCATTGGGAGCCATGACAGAGAAATACACGCCGCCGGGCTTGCCAAAATTATCGGGGATGGCATTCAAAGCCAGAACAGCTTCGGCAACGGCAAGGCCATTGCTGCGGCCAAGAGACGGGCCGCCAGGGATAGCCAACGAGCCAGCAGAAGCTGCAAACATGGCAGCAAGCCTTTCCAAAGTTTCAAGCTTCACGCCAGATTTCGAGGCCACATCCAAAGGATCGACATCAACAAAAGCGCGTGGAAGCGCATCACCACGTGACTCAAACGCCAGTCGGCCAATCGCCAAAGCGACCATCGCCTCAGTCCCCGGCTTGAGCGGGATCCACTCATCAGCCTTAGTACCTGTCTGTGACATGCGTGACTCAAACTGAACAAGATAGCCGCGCTGCTTGGTCTTGGCTTCACGCAAACCTACGAAACCACGTGTATATGAAACAGGCGAGAGCCACGTCTCAAGGAAGTTGGAGCCGAAGGAGAAGACCACCTGCGCCCCACCGATATCAAAGAAGGGCAGACCAGCCTTGCCAAAGAGATTCTCAGCAGCCTTGCTCAATGTGGCTCGCGCTTCGAACATGCTCAAAGCACCAAAGCGGACCGGGGCGTTGATTCCTGTTGCGGCAGCCAGATCAGACACAAAGTCAAAGAGATGATCGGGGGCTGTGCCCATTAAGAAGGCGATCTCTTCAGGTTTGTAATTCTTGAGAGCATCGGCCACAGTTTGGGTGGCGGAGTCCCAATCCACATTAGTGGAGGAGGCATCACCGCGTGAACGTTTGATCGGGTCTGTCACACGGTCTGGGTTATATAAACCGTGCAAGGTTGCCTGACCACGCGCGCAGGTCTTGCCAAGATTAAGAGGATGATTTGCATTGCCTTCGGTTTTGATCGCGCGTCCCTGCATGGTACGGACAACGAGACCACAACCTGCCGGGCATTCACGGCATGTAGTGGCGTAATAGGTGCTCTGACCGTTGTAGTTGTATTCGGGCATTTGCATGTAAGGCTCGCGCTTTACATAACGGGATGCCGGACCACAGCCTGTGAGGATCGCAGTGGTTGCCGCGCCCACACCAGCCAGTTTCAGAAAATCACGCCGGGAAAATTGTTCGCTCATATCGTTTCCTTTCGCCCGGATTAATAATGGCAAGTGCCGCAATCGGCAAGCTTGTTCAACTTCGCCTGGTCTTCACCAGCCGATTTGATGTGACAATCGAGACAAAAGCCCATGTTGAATACTTGTGGGTTTTCGGCGATCGTCTGCGTCGTCATGTCACCGTGGCAATTCTCGCAGTTTTGTCCTGCCGCAACGTGCGCACGATGATTGAATTGAACGAAATCAGGCACCTGTGCAACGGGCACCCATTCAATGGGAGTACCGCTCTCAACATGCTCCTTCAAAGGCGCAAGCAAAACACTGGTTTGCGTTTTGGCGATCTGCTGATGGCAGGCCCAACATTTTGCCTGGGATGGAATTCCTGCGGATGGTCCTTTTGCCGCACCAGGATGGCAATATAAACATTGAATGCCAAATGCCACATGCGTTTTATGCGGGAACTGAATCGGCTGGGCAGGCGATTGCTGGGTTGTATATAAACCATACGCCGCAACACTGAACACTGCCAGGAATACAATCCCCACTGCGATCAGACCGAGCGGCTGTTTCAGCCAATCAAAAAGTCTTTTAATCATGGAAGCTCCTGAAATGAACTTTTAAGCACCACACCGCCGTATAAAACATACATGGCGGCGGGATGCTAAATTACCTTGGGATATAAAACAAAATGAAAGAAGGAAGGTTACGCGGAGAACGTAAACAAGCCGCATGATCGGCATACACAAAACCCGTCCCGACAAGTAATATCAGGACGAGCGATAAAAATGCAGCTACAAACGTAAAATTAAATTCCATCAACGCTCTCCAACTTAAAAAAACCATTTGCTGAACCCCCGCCAGCAAATAACCTCGGCATTATACAGTAAAAGTGCAGAAAAGTACATATAAGGTTGGAAATGTAGTAAATCAAGGCGTGATACAATTACAACTAACAAAAACAATGAAAACATCACATATTTTGAGCATTGTAATCCTTTTTGTGTTCGCCATAACAACGGCTTCCATGTTGGTTGCATTCCATCAGCCAGCTGTCGCCGCGCAAGATTCCAGCGCAGCGTTATTGAAAACACAGATCACCACCCCCACCCCTGTTGCTCTGGAAAACATCTCCGAGGTCGGCTCCACAGACGGGATTCTGGTGATGGGAGTTGTGATCACCATCATCGTGATCGTGCCCATGCTTTTTCGAAAGAAAAAATAAAGTTTATAAAAAAACCGCTTCATGATGAAGCGGTTTTTTTATAAAGCCACCAGTCCCAGCCTGAGGCCGCGTTTAACCGCCTCAGTACGGCTGGAGACATTGAACTTTGCATACAACGAAGATAAATGAAACTTGACCGTGTGCTCGCTGATATTAAGTTTCATCGCGATCTGTTTATTCGCCAGCCCTTCGGCCATTAATTGGAGGACTTCCTTCTCTCGAGCCGTTAACGACTCAACCAGAGACTCTTCGCTGGAGATTTCTCCTGCACCAGAGAAACGCATCAA
>JAVBXV010000382.1 GCA_030824405.1 Anaerolineales bacterium
GGGATCGTTCGGCTTTCTGTTTGGCGTCAAATATCTGGTTGTGATCCACGGGTCTGTCATCGCAGGCATTGACATGGGCAAACTTCAACCCGGAGATATGCGTTTGGACGGTGAAGTGCTGTACGTGAAATTACCGCCCGCCGAAGTGTTGGTTACTACTTTGGATGAAAGCAAAGTTGAAGTGTACACAGTTCAAGAGGCTGCTTTAAGTAACCCGCCCCCAGACCTTGTGGTGAATGCCCTCGTAGTAGGCAAGGATAAAATTTTGAGCGCCGCATTGGAAGATGGCATTCTTACGCAGGCTCAAACCAATGCCGAATCGTATTTGCTCAAGTTCTTCACAGCGCTGGGATATAAAACGGTCATATTCCAACAATAACTTCGCTGCCTAGTTTTCTCTTTGCATGGAAAAATTAATTTGGATATACTCTCGCAACTATTTTGGACATTTCTCAAAGTTAACCTGCTGAGTACATCGGGTCCCGCCTCGGTGGGTTTGCTGTACCATGAAGCAGTTGGAAGGTTTGTTACGGAAGGTGAGTTTGTGCAGGCGGTTGGCCTCTCCTCTGTTTTGCCAGGCAGTGACGCATTACAGCTTGCCATGTACATCGGCTATGCTGCGGGCGGAATCCCTGGCGGGTTGATCGCCCTGTTGGCTTCCATATTACCGCCCACGGTCATCATCCTCGCTGTGACCATGGTGCTGCATCGCTTGCGGCGTGAAGCCTGGGTTAGTAATTTTGTCGAAGGGCTTGCACCTGCCATCTCTGTTTTAATGATCTTCACCGCATGGAAGATATTTCAAAAAGGCGGCGACACAGGCTGGTTTGGCTGGACCATCGGCATCGTCAGCTTTTTGGCCATGTGGTTTAAACTGCCCGAGCGATTTGTAATTATTGTAGCGGGCATCATCGGAGCCATTTTTCTCGCATCATGAATCAAACAAAATTCCAAGTCTGGCTTCGTTTATTATGGATGTTCCTCAAAGTGAATTTACTTTCACCTTCCGGCCCCGCCTCTGTTGGGCTTCTTTACAAGGAAGCGGTTGGCACGGTGATGACGGAAGAACGTTTCGTGGAAGCGGTTGGCTTTTCCAATGTACTGCCTGGGAGTGAAGCGTTGAAGCTCGCCATGTTCGTTGGGTATGCGGCGGGCGGCGTCCCGGGTGTGTTAACCGCACTACTTGGCGCAGTACTTCCACCCACCGTGATGATGCTGGTGGTCGCAGCGGTTCTGCAGCAGTTTCAACACGAAAGCTGGCTCACTGGGTTCGTCACTGGCATGAGTCCCGCCGTGGCCGCATTGATCGTCATTGTGGCCTGGGAACTTTTCCGCGTGGGGAAAACAAAAAAAGTGATCAACAGGCGCACGTTGTTTATCGCGGCGCTTAGCGCAGTGGCATTATGGTTTGATGTTCCATCTCCATTGGTGCTGCTCGGCGCGGGGGTTCTCGGTGTTTTCTTATTTCGCTAAACGGATGCATGTATGACAACTGAATTATTGATCTCAACCAATGGATTTAAAGGGACCTGGCCTTCGATTGAATACGGAACCTGGCTGGCTTCTGCAATTGACGCAAAAATTACGCTTCTAGGCGTGACCGAGAAGCTGAATCCTGCTGCGATAGACGACCACCACCCTTTGGAGGATGTGTTTGCCCGCGCAGTTGAGTTGTTCCAAAAGAATGGCGTGGAGTATGAGCTTCAGATCCAGAACGGGGATGCGGAGGTTGTCATTCCGCGCAAAGCAAAGGAACGCGACTACATCACCGTGCTTGGCCCCCTGGGCCGCCCGCAATTTCGTCACTGGCTTACCGGGCGTTCGATCCGTAACTTGATGGAGCAGATCGAAAAGCCGATCTTGTATGTGCCCGTCTCCAAACTTCCTTTGAAAAAATTATTGATCTGTATTGGCGGTCTGGGTTATGAAGTGACTGCTGAACACCTTGCCATGCGCATGGCGATGAAGAGCCGCGCGGCGATCACCCTGCTGCATGTTGTCCCATCCATGGACCTGGATTACCCCACAGCGCGCATTGTGCGAGACAACTGGCAAACCCTTGCAGATACCCCCACACCTGTGGGGCGCAGTCTGCGTCAGGCTTTGCAGATCGCAAAAGATGATGGATTGGTCGCTGTTATCAAAGCACGCCAGGGAAATATTGTTGAAGAAATTGCAGCTGAATTAAAAGCGGACGACTACGATCTGTTATGCATGGGCTCCCCATATAGCGGAAGCGCGTTGCGCCAGCTTTATGTCCCGAATGTGACGGCCGAGATCGCAGAAACTTCCACGATCCCCGTGCTAACCGCCAGATATAAAAGGGAATAATTAATTCTCCCAAATTTGTACTTAAAAGAAAAAACACCTTCACGAATTTTTTCGTGAAGGTGTTTTCTTTGTTTAGATTTTAGGCGTGTACTTTTCTTCCCAGAATGCTATGGCAGAGCGGATGGCTGTTTTTATTTCCTGGTCTGGCACATCGTCGATGGAGGAGAATTTATTGAGCCCCACGTACACTTCCACGCCGCCGCTGGAACTTTCGCTGAGACGAATGCCTCGGCTTGCAAGCGGAGTATCCACCATGCGGCTTTGCAGAACCGTGTCTATTTGATTGACGATGCTTAACTGCCTGAAACTTTTCTCATCAAGCGCCTTGTTTGCAGTGATGGGTTGAGGAACAGAAATAGGTACTGACTGCTGGGGTTGAACTGGAGCGGCTGCAGCAACGGGCGCGGACGCAGGTTGAGGGTTTGCCCCACTTTCAAGGAATGGACGCAGGATCGTGATCAGTTCGATCAAGCGTTTTTTGTTATCAGGTGTGATCGATCTTGCATTTAATGGAACACCGTCCACTTCAACCATGGATGCGCCATTCACATTTTTGATGCGCAGCAAGCCAGGGTCATCGATCGTGACGGTCGTTATGTTTGCAGGCTGTACTTGTTCCTGAACTTTTGACTGTGTCTGCGCCTGTGCGGCTGCGACCTTCATCTCCGCATCTTTGATCGCAACTTGCGCCTTGTTTTCAGCCGCTTCCACTTTTTTGGAAGTGCGTGAGTTTGAGTCTATGTAGCCGATAATGCCGCCAACAAAGAATACGGCTATTCCGCCCACCCAGACCATCCAAAGAGGTATGTTGACTGTTGCAAGATCTAGTTCCATGATTATTTCCTTTCAACGACCTGGCAGTTGGGACAAATATGTGTGCCGCGTTGGCCTACTGTAAATTTTTGAATAATGGCTCCGCAGGTTACGCAGGGTTTGCCTTCCTGACCATACACGCGGAAATGATTTTGATAATCGCCGCCGCGGTAGACCCAGTCTATGCTTGCGCCATTGCGGCGGATGCCTTCCTTTAGAACGGCGCGAATGGCTTTGTGTAACGCGCCTGCCTGTTCAGGCTTAACCGTGTTGGACATGGAAAGCGGATGCAGCTTTGCGATGTTCAAACATTCATCTGTATAAATATTACCGAGGCCCGCAAGAAAGGATTGATCGAGCAGTAATGGCTTTAACTGGCGTTTGCGGGTCTGCAGATTTTGGTACAGCCATTCAGCGGTAAACCCTTTTTCAAGTGGCTCAGGTCCAAGTTTTCCGAGCACGCTTTCGGGTTCATCGGTCAACCAGACCCGTCCAAATTTTCTTGTGTCGTTGAACGCAAGATAAGTTGCGTTGGAAAGGGTCAGAGTCAGGCGGTCATGCTTTTCAGGTTTAATTTTACTACTTCGCAGCAGCAAATCTCCACTCATGCGTAAATGAACCAGCAAACTAAATTTTTCCAGTTGGACGATCAGATATTTTGCGCGGCGTGAAACGCCTGTGATCTTCTGTCCCTTGACCTGTTCTTTGAATTTTTTAACCGTGGGCATGGCAAGTGTGCGCGCCCAGAGCACATCGGCTTCCAAAATGGTTTTGCCGATGAGGTCTGGTTCCAGTCCGCGTGCAATGGTTTCAACTTCAGGGAGTTCAGGCATGGGGAAAGTGTATCAGGTGTACATCATTTATTCGTTGAACATCTCGCCAACAGAGCGGCCTTCATGGGCGCGGCGAATCACTTCGCCCAATAGTTCGGCAATGGACAGGATGGTGATCCGCCCTTCGAGATGTTTCAGCTTTTCGGGAGAAAGAGGCGCGCTGTCTGTTGTGATGATCCGCTTGATGGGCAGGGATGCGAGTCGTTCGGCGCCGTTGTCTGAAAGAATGGCGTGCACAAAAGCGAGATAGACATCGCGCGCGCCGTTCTGTTTGACCACATTCACGGCCTGGGCGATCGAGCCGCCAGTATCCACTTCGTCATCCACGATGATCACATCGCGGCCAGCCACATCACCGATCAAGGTCAATGCTTCGGCTTTGGCGTCGTTACCCTGACGGCGTTTTTCAATGAAGGCGATCGGCATATCCATATCTGCGGCGTAGTTGCGGCCTTTTTTCGCAAAGCCCAAATCCACTGAAACGACCACAGGGTCTGTCATTTCAGAGCGAAGATTTTCATTAATATGTTTTACCAATAAGTGCGATGCGGTTAACACATCTCCTGGAATGGAGAAGAAGCCCTGCACCTGCCCGGCGTGCGGGTCAAGCGTCATGTAGCGGTCTGCGCCTGCAACCTCAAGCATGTCTGCCACCAGCCTTGCGGTGATCGGCACGCGCGGCTGATCTTTTTTGTCAGAACGGCCATAGCATAGATATGGAACAACAGCGGTAATACGCGCTGCCGAATCCAAGCGCAAGGTTTGGATCATGATCAGCAGTTCCATCAAGTTGCGATGCACAGGAGAAGATGTGGTCTGGATCACATACACATCCTGTCCGCGTGCGCTGCCATTTAGTTTGATGAAAAGATTCTCGTTAGGAAACTCGATCACTTCACGGGCGCTCAATGGCAGGCCGAGATAATCCGCAATTTTTTGCGAAAGCTCTGGTGAACCTGTGCCGCTGAATAATTTAATACCGCCGTATACTTTCAGATCATGATGAACGTGGTGCATTTACTTCTCCTTCATTAATATCTTCATCGCTTCCCAGGGCGAAACATTTCTTTGGATGACTTTCTCAAGAACATCTTCATACATCCCCTGCGGAATGTTTTCCATAAACCGGTTGACCAGCGTCTCGCGGATCAACGCTTCCAACTCGACCTCAAGGTGGGTACGCTCACGAACGGCCCAATCTCCACTCTGACGCAGATACACGACATGCCTGGCAATGGCTTCGGTTAATTCCACAATGCCTTTGCCTTCCGTGGACACTGTCCGTTGAATAGGCGGAATCCACATCAGCGCAGAGGATGCTGGTTGTGCAGGAGCAGTTGTCCGCATGGTTGAACCGTGATGTTGAAATACTCGTTCGGTTGGGTGCGCCAAATCCAGCATGGACTTTAATGCCTTCTCTGTATTTTCCACGCCGGGGCGGTCTGCCTTGTTAACCACAAGAATATCCGCGATCTCAAGAATGCCCGCTTTGATGGCTTGAATATCATCGCCAAGGCCGGGCGCTTCCACGACCAGCGTGGTGTGCGCAAGGCGGGCCACGTCCACTTCGCTTTGACCTGCGCCCACGGTTTCAATGATGACAATGTCAAAGCCAGCCGCATCAAAAACCTGCACCATGCCCGCCGTGGATTGTGCCAGCCCGCCCAATGACCCGCGTGTGGCCATTGAACGAATGAAAACTTTGGGGTCACCGGAAAGATCGCGCATGCGCACACGGTCACCGAGTACTGCGCCGCCAGTGAATGGGCTGGAAGGATCGACTGCCACAATGGCAATGCGTTTATCTTCCACTTTGCGATAATGCATGGCAAGTTGATTCACCAGCGATGATTTGCCAGTTCCGGGCGCGCCAGTGACGCCGATCAAATGCGCCTTGCCGGTGCTTGGGAATAATTCAATTAATGCAGAGCGGCCTTCGGGTGCGTTATTTTCCACCTGTGTGAGCAGGCGGGCTAAAGCAAGTCGGTCACCGTTAAGTACTGATTGAGCGTAGGTCATTGGTATTTAATGTGGTTACTCTTGATCCTTACAAATTTTATGCTCATTCAGAGGAACTGCCCCCAAATGAGCGTATGTGTTTTATAAAAATAATAATAAAAACACAGAGTATCGAGCAACTCTGTGTTTTTTGAGATCAGTTTATTCGGCCATCGCAGACTTGACGTCGCGGATGATGTCTTCGGTGGAAGCGCCGGGACCGTACACTCCCGTGACGCCCATTTCCTTTAATCGATGCAGGTCTTCATCGGGGATGATGCCTCCGATAAATACCTTTACTTTGGATTGGCCGTTTATCTTTAACAATTCCATAATGCGCGGAGCAAGCGCCATGTGTGCGCCCGAGAGAACGGAAAGCCCCACCACATCCACATCTTCCTGAAGTGCGGCTTCTGCGATCATTTCTGGAGTCTGGCGCAGGCCGGTGTAGATCACTTCCATACCTGCATCTCTTAAAGCACGTGCCACTACTTTTGCACCACGATCATGCCCATCCAAACCGGGCTTGGCTACCAGTACGCGGATCTTGTGTTCGGTCATAGTTCCTCCGAGGGAATAATGATTAAGATTATACTATGCATCACAAATACAACATTTAATAAAAACGAAAGGATTGCCCATTTGCAATCCTTTCGTTTTTTTACATTCCATCGTCTTTGGGTGGTACGGTCTGGCCGTAATCCAGTACCTTGCGGATCTGGGTTCCGCCTTCAGGCGGGCCAACGATCTTTTTATCTTCCATCATGTCCACGATGCGTGAGGCGCGGGTGTAGCCGATGCGTAATCTTCTTTGCAGCATGGATACAGATGCGCGGCCTTCCTTGCGGATCAATGCCACAGCATCGTCAAATAACGGATCATTGTCTGATTTCTTTTCGCCGTCCCAAAGCTGGGTCTGTTTCAGCGGCACATTGGTGGGGACAGAATTTGCAGGAGAGTCGGATACGGCATATGCACTGCCGCCGCCTGCGATCGTGCGCCAGTATTCAACCAGTTTTTGGATCTCATGATCTGAAACGAATACACCTTGCAAACGCGCAGCGGCGGGAGCATCTGGCGCTTGATAGAGCATGTCACCACGGCCGAGCAATCTTTCAGCACCGGGCTGGTCGAGAATAACGCGGCTGTCTGTGTTCGATGCCACGGCAAACGCAATACGGGCTGGGAAGTTCGCCTTGATCAAACCAGTAACCACATCCACAGAGGGGCGTTGTGTGGCGAGGATCATATGAATGCCGGTGGCGCGTGCAAGCTGTGCCAGGCGGGTGATGGTCTTTTCAGTTTCATCTGGCGCGATCATCATTAGGTCTGCCAATTCGTCGATGATGATAACGAGATAGGGGAGTTTCTTATGTCCCTGTAATTTCATTTTCGCGTTGTAGTCGGTGATGTTGCGCGCGCCCACCTGCGCGAAGTTGTGATAACGCTTATCCATTTCACGCGTCATCCATTGCAGCGCGCCGATCACGCGGTCCATTTCAACGACCACGGGGCCGAGCAAATGTGGGATGCCGTTGTAACCTGTCAATTCCACGCGCTTGGGATCAACGAGCACGAGGCGCAGATCATCTGGTGTGTTGAAGAGCAGCATGCTGGTGAGGATCGAATTCACACAAACCGATTTACCAGAACCTGTTGTGCCTGCAATCAACATGTGCGGCATGTTTTCCAAATTTGCGCTCACGGGAATGCCCGCCACGTCACGTCCAAGCCCAAAACTTAATGCTTTCTTGCTGCGTGCAAACACTTCACTTTCGAGAATATCGCGCAACGCCACCATGGCCATTTCTTCGTTCGGCACTTCAATACCAACATAGCTATGTCCGGGCACAGGAGCTTGAATACGAATGCGTGGTGCGGCCAGCGCGAGTGCAAGGTCGTCGGAGAGGGATGAGATTTTGCTAACGCGGACTCTGGTTCTCACACCGCCTCTGGTCTCGACGAAGAGAGGCTCCACTCCGAATTGCGTGATCGAAGGTCCGCGGCTGATCGCAACTACCTGCGCTGGCGCGCCAAAGGAAGCCAGGGTTTCTTCGATGAGGCGTGCGCGTTGTTGAATAAAATCTTCATTGATCGTGGGCGCATTGCCTGAATCGAGAATATCGGCAAGGTCGGGGAGTTTCCATTCGATGACGGTGGGGCCGCTGGTTGTGACGGTGGGTGTGCTTAATGCAGCATCAACAACGTCCACTTGCGGAATGGCGGATGCATCTATCGGGGTGAATCCATCTGTCGAAACAGAAGCAGCTTCAACGGTAGATTGAGGCGTAAGCGGTTTATTCATCAACAGGCGCAATCTGGCGATGATCGGGGTCAGCCAGTAAAACAGTTCCTGTACGGATTTATCTAATAAGACTGCGATGCCGATGATCAGCCAGCCAAACA
This sequence comes from Anaerolineales bacterium, assembly GCA_030824405.1. Taxonomy (GTDB): domain Bacteria; phylum Chloroflexota; class Anaerolineae; order Anaerolineales; family Villigracilaceae; genus Villigracilis. Next base: position 8,382 of record JAVBXV010000382.1, read on the forward strand.
ATGCAATGTATGCGCCGCCGCTGCCGAGGCTGTTCCAGAGGATGCGTAGAAAGAGTGCGCCAAGTGCACCGCCGCCTACGCCGGTGAGTGCCACGGCTTCTGCGGTGGCGGCGTCTGCCTTGAAGGAGTGTAAAAGGGTGAGCAGCCAGACGAAGAGAATGATGCTCCCGATGACGCGTTCAATGGAAAGCGGCGGGATGCGTTCTATTTTGCGCAGGACGAGCCATAGCCCGAAAACAAGCAGACCAAGCGGAAGGATATAGACGCCCCAGCCAAAGATCTGTGCGAGGAAAAAGATCGCGCCGCCGATCAGCAGGGAGCGGTTGGCGGAGATCAGCCCAAGTAAAATGACCGCGCCTATCGCAGCGAGGATGATACCGAGCACATCAAGTTTACGTTCAGGGGAAAGTTTTTCCCACCACGAAGGGTCTCTTCTGGCAGGTGGTGCGGGCTGATGGTGGGCCTGCACTTTTTGTTTTTGGCTTGCTTTGCCGTGGATGGTTTTGTCTGTGGGTTTGTTGCTTTTCTTGGGTGGTGAGGAGGGTTTGATAATAGGCATGTTATTTTTTGCGAACTTGATCAAACTGAGCAATCCCCTTGCCAATACTGGTCGTTAAATTATTAAAATTATTATAGCACAAATGGTCTGTTTCCTTTGAGGTACAATTGGACGACTTAAGGCAAAATTGTATAAAAACTTTTTGTCATGGACCGCATTGAGTGGAAAAATTACCTGCTCAATGTTTACCGTGGCTCACTCATCGCAAGGACTCAACATTGTTCGAAATCCTTTTTCTTGGTACATCAGCTTCTGCGCCATCTGCAAAACGCGGGCTTTCGGGACAGATCGTTTCTCATAACGAATATCGTTTTCTCATTGACTGTGGCGAAGGTACGCAAAGACAGATATTGCAATCAGGCGCAGGCTTCAAGCGCATGACGCGGATTTTGCTTACCCACGGACATCTTGATCATATCCTTGGGTTGGGCGGTTTACTTTCCACGTTTCTGAGATGGGAAGCGATCGAAGAACTTGAGATCTATGGCGGCCGTTCCACACTGGAGCGGGTGCGTACCCTTCTTTTTGATGTTGTTCTGCGCGGTAACAAGCCGCCCATGCCGTTGAGATTAATTGAGATCAAACCCGGTGTGATCTTTGATGCAGATGATTTTACGGTGACCGCGTTTTCCGTATCGCACCGCGGACCAGATTGTCTGGGGTATGTGTTTGAAGGAAAGGCGCGCCGTCCGTTCCTTGCTGAAAAAGCGGATGAACTTGGTGTGCCATTCGGCCCTGAACGCAGGGAGCTTGTGGCGGGCAATGAGATCACTCTTGCAGATGGCCGCCGCGTGACTGCTGAAGAAGTGCTGGGTCCGTTGGAGAAGGGCACCAAGCTGGTTGTAGTGGGGGATACTGGCAGGACGGATAACCTGATCGAAGTTTGCAAAGATGCAGATGGGCTTGTGATCGAGTCCACTTATTTGGATGAAGAAGCCGATATGGCAAGGCAGTTTTCACATCTCACTGCGCGCATGGGTGCGGAACTCGCCATAAAAGCAGGGGTTAAGAAACTGATACTTACGCATATTTCGCGCCGTTATCGTGAAAAGGATGTGATTGCAGAAGTGCAGTCCATTTTCCCGAACACAGTCGTGGCCCGCGATTTTGACACATTTCATATCAAGCGAGACATTTAAACATGGCAGAAAAATTTTCGATCGGATTATTAAGCTCTGGCGGTGACGCGCCGGGCATGAACGCGGCCATTCGCGCCGTGGTTCGCACTGCGTTGACGAATAACATGGAAGTGATCGGTGTTCAACACGGTTACGAGGGATTGGTTAACGGAGAGTTTCGTCCCATGGGAGCCCGTGATGTTGGCGGTATTCTACAGCGCGGCGGAACAGTATTGCTCACCAGCCGCAGCAAAAGATTCATGGAACCTGCGGGTCAGCGTGACGCGATCCGCAAGATGAATGAAGCAGGCATGGATGCGTTGATCGTGATCGGCGGCGAAGGTTCGATGAACGGCGCTTACGCACTTTCAAAGCAGGGTGTCAAAGTGATCGGCATCCCTGGCAGTATTGACAATGATATCTGGGGCACGAATATTGCCATTGGTACAGATACCGCGATGAATACCATCATGGAAGCTGTCGATAAATTACGCGATACGGCTTCTTCTCATCAACGCGCGTTCCTGGTCGAGACCATGGGACGTCACAGTGGCTACCTGGCCGTGATGGCGGGCATTGTCTGCGGCGCAGAAATGGTGTTGATTCCCGAAGTCCCCACCACCGCGGAAGAAGTAGTGGCCGCCGTGGAAGATGCATACAAGCGCGGAAAAACACACGCGATCATTATCAATGCCGAAGGGTCAGCCTTGCGCACGACAGACATCGCCGCAAAGATCGATGAGATGGATGTGGGTTTCAAGACACGCATGACGATCCTTGGGCACATTCAGCGCGGCGGTTCTCCCACTGCGTATGACCGTTTGCTGGCTTCCCGCATGGGCGTCAAAGCTGTTGAGGCATTGGTGGAAGGCAAGCACGGCGTGATGACTGGTCTCAAAGGCAAGGGCGTGGACTTTATTCCCCTTGCAGATGTGGTCAGCAACAAACGCAAGGTCAATATGGAGTACTATCACATGGCGAAGGTGCTGGCGCGATAGTTTGGTTTTAGTTTTTAATAATCAAGAGCGGCGAGTTGAGAATAAAATCATCAACTCGCCGCTCTTCTTTTAAGTTTCAGTCATTTCTGAAAATCCTACTTTTCCCCGATCGTTACTTGAATCACCGCTGTGTCAACTTTTTGGTCACTTCGTACCACCAACAACTGAACTGCATATAAACCGCTCAAACCTTCCGTGTCCCATTCGGCGAGTACGCCGCTTTCCACGGGAGCAATGACATCACTGCCCAGTTGAATCCATTCTTGTGGATTGAGTCCCTTGCCAACTTGCACACGATAATAGGCGAAGTCATCTCCACTGGCGGTGCCGATGATCTTTACAACGCCATTTACTTCTGCAAATAATTCAGGCGCAATGATATTGACGTTGGGATTCACTGGCGGCGCTTGAATGGCATCATAAGATTCGGGCGGAATCTCAAGCCCCGCACTGCGTGCCCAGTCCCGCGCATTTTCAGGGACAAGCATGTAGACGCGTGTATCAATTAATTCGGGCGGAGTGAATACCGTGGCGAGCAGCCCCGTCTCGCGGTTGATCGCAAACTCGCGATATAAATTATCAGCTTGAATGGGCTCGCTGCCACTCGTGAAAACTTCTGTCACCAGGTTGGGACATTCACGTGTGGGCAGCATTCCTGACGGGTCGCAGACCGTCATTGCGCTGACCCCTTGCGGCATCGTCCAGCCATTGGCGGGCGTATCTTTGGATGCATATTGCATCAACGCATTCCACAGCACCGCAGGGAATCGTGGAGAAAGACTCACGCCTTCGCCGCGCGCATCTGTCCACGTGGCCACCACATACGAAGGCGTGTACCCGATCACCCAGGTATCCAGCCCGTCTGCAGTTTGCCCAACTTTCACACCAGCGGGTCTGCCGATCTCCAACGCGTTCGATCTGCCAAATGCGGGCCAGCGCGCCGTTTCATCGCTCAACACATGCGTCATCACATACGCCAGCGCAGGCGTCACGATCGATTGCGCCTGCGGCACAGACCAATCCAGCATCACCGAACGATCCACACTTTCCACGCGCAAAACGGTCACGGGCGTAAAGTCACTCTCCACATGCTGGCCGAAGTAAACGCCCTGTGTGCCAAAGACTCCATACGCGCCCGCAAGTTCAAGCATCGAAACATCTTCATTCAAGTCAATGCCAAATGACGATGCGATCTTCGTCACATTTTCAACGCCCATTTGCGTTTTCAAAATTTCAACGGGCACCTGATAATCATTCGCCAGCGCCGCACGCAAACGCAGAGGCCCATGAAAAACACCGTCAAAGTTTTGGATGATCTCTTCGCCGGGAATATCCCACGTCAACGAGGCGGGACTCAGCCCACGGGTGAATCCTGTCAAATAGACAAACGCATCTGTGCTGGACCCAGGCCTGTGTGCGCCCAAAAGGGGAGTTTCTTCGCCTTGAATGGTTTCTCCCACCACCGCAAGGACTTGTCCCGTATTGGGGTCGAGGATCAATGAACTTGCAGAAGGTTCAGGCAGAGTCACCCCTGGCGGCAGGGATGGCAGTAAGCGAGCCGCATCACATTCATTGATATCGGGTTCGGGCAAGCCAGCCAATCTTGCGGCGTAAATTTCAGTGGTGCATGCAGATTGTTTTTGCAGATCGTAATCGAGCGTGGTGATGATGGTTAACCCGCCGTGTTCGATTCGTTCGCGCGTGAATTGGTTTTCTAATTGGGATAAGGCAATGCTGATGAAAGCCGCGGCAAATTGGGGCGGGGCTGGAGGCGCGGGTTCTATCGCAGGAGTTTCTTCCAGCGCGCGCGCGGCATCCTCGCTGGTGACGAGTTTGAGTCCGCTCAAAATGTAGATGACTTCGCGGCCGCGTTGAATGGCCACCTGCGGCGCATCCAGTGGATTGAGCGCGGGCGTTTCGCTGGTGGCCGCAAGGATCGCAGACTCGGCCAGCGTAAGTTCGGCGGCAGATTTTCCAAAATAAAGCTGCGCGGCGGCTTCCACGCCATAGGCATAGTTACCGAAGTGTGCGCTGTTGAGATACCACTCCATTACTTGCGTGCGCCCGTATTGCGCGGTGATCTGCGTGGCAAGCAGACGCTCGCGAACGGCACGCCGAAATGACGGGGCTTCGTTATACAACAGCAGATCGCTGACAATTTTTTGCGCGATGGTGGGATGCAGATCGGGGTTGTCTGTTCCTTGCAGTGCATAACCTGAATGTTTCCAGAACTGCGGGTCTTGCACCACGATGACCGAGTCTATTAAATTAACTGGAATGTGCTGTGGGTTTTTCGCGTTGATGGGAATGTAACGGCGCGGAGATTCGTTTGGTGAAAATGTGTAAAGAAGTTGGAGACCTGTGCGGTCGTAAATGCGCGTGGGCTGAAGCAGCAAACCATCTGGCGGGTTCAGCAGGCGCGGAAGAATTTCAACAGAGGGGAGTTCGCGGGTGAGGTCTGCATACGCAAACGCAGAGAGGATGATGAGTGCGCCCAAAAGAAGTGAGAGCAGCATGCCAACGCTGAGTAATGCGCCGCGTGTGCGCGAGGATCGGTTGCGTTGCTTTTCAAGCCTGCGTTCACGCCGCGAGCGAAGGATGGGAAGTGTGGAGGGCATGCCTCTATTTTAGCGTAGGTCTGGCTTGCGGGTGCGGAAAGCTTTAATGCGAATTATTCCAATAGATCGGCCAGAAAACTGAACAACCCGCTTTCAGATTCCTGTTCTTCTTTTTGTGTTTGGTCAGGCAAGTCGCTGGCTACCACTCCGCTTTGGCCGTTGATCAGCACCAGATGCTCACGGCCGTCAAATGGGATTTCGGTCATCCAGACGGGCAGTAGATTCAGCTTGAAAGATTCAACCACCAGATTCGCCGAAGAAGTGTGGACGATGGTCATGTTGTTCAGCATGTAGGGCAGGTCGCGTTTGTATCTTGTGTAGGTCTGGCTGCGTGCATCCAGTGAGGCATCGGCCATGGGCACGTCATAAATTTCAGCGGGCCAGTTTGCCAGAAAGCGCGCGTCATACGGTTTGGACGATCTCAACTCAAAGCTGGGAATTAACTTCCAGAAAACAGCAGACAGTTTACGGGAGGCGGGAAGCGGCATGTCGTTCACAAGAACAGGATATTGATCGGTCACTCTTCTTACTTCGCGCTGTCTGCCGCGCAGGAAGGTTTCATCTTCCACAACTACTTCGCCTGTGTAATCAATTGCGCCGCCGATGTCGAAGGTCCACAACGGGAGATACAAGCCGCGCGGCAGTTCCACTTTTTTCTCGGGTTGAATGTTGTTGCCTTCCACCCACTGAATGAGCAATTGGATGGCGCGTTTTTGATCGAAGGCATGTGGAATGATCGCATCGGGCGCGAGCAGGTCTTTTGTTTTTTCGAGGCTGACCACGTGCGGAGAATCACAATATACACAGTTTGCAGAAATTTGTTTGGGCGGCAAAATGAATTCTGCACTGCAGCCGTTGCAATGAAAAACCTGTTCCTGCAGCGGCTTGCCATGTCCGCGTGCGGTGGCCATGGCAATGATGAAATCTTTTTCGTCGGCGGGTTGTTTGTTTGTGTTGAGCGATTGATCGCGCGTGCAATATTCGCAGACCAGCACCTGGCGTCCATCGGGCGCGAACGACATTCGTCCGCCGCATTTGGGGCACATGAATCTTTGCGCATCTGCATTGCGCAAACCTTCGGGCGCAGACGGAAGTTGATCTGGGTTGATCACTTCATCGGCTTTTAATTTCCCATCCAAAATGGCGAGTGCGCGCCGTGCGCGTGCGTGGCGCAGATCGTGTGTGAGACAATTTTCCAACGCCTTGCGTTTTTCAACAGGCTCGTCGGTCACTTCGCTCATCCAGAACCATGCTTCGGCGAGCACATCATGCGCGCCGCTCATGTAAAT
>JAVBXV010000215.1 GCA_030824405.1 Anaerolineales bacterium
CCTGTCTTTATAGAAGAAATGACCTACAAAGACTCAAAATTCAACTCATTGTTAGTATGCGAAAATGTTACGTTCCGCGGGACCGATCCCCGTCGGGACCGCAGGAAAATTAAACAAAAAAACCGCCCTAAAATGGCGGTTTTTTTGTTGCTTTTTGACGGTTTCTCCCCTAAAAAATTAGTATGTAAAAAAGTTACGCTCCGCGGGTCCGTTTCCTTGAACGAACCCGCGATCATGCAACTCATATCTTTACTGCACAAACCCAAATACTACACTTTAGTAAATCGATCTTTTGTCTCATATCTTCTGACACGGACAAATTACAAATTAGAAACAGCGGCGCATCGTGAAAACGCGTCGCTGTTTCTAATTTATGGTATCCAATTTGACAACACATTCACAACCAGATCAGGGTTTACAGGATCATTCGTCTTGAGATGAATCCCGAAGTTATGCGGACCGTCCATGCCCTCGTGCATCGTGAATACGGCAGATTCAACAATTGTGCTTTCACCAGGTTTGAGTACCATCGAACCGATGGTCAGTTGAGGAGGTCAGCATCCCTCCAACACTTCGATATATGGCTCTTCCTTGAAGCGCAGTACCCCAGCGCCTGTATTGGTCACTTTGATGACAAAGGTTTTTTCCACGTTGAATTTGACATCACCATAATCGATCTTTTGCTGATCGACTGTAATGGACGGTATTCCACCGTCTTCTACACCACTTTGATTGGAAAAATAGAAAGCGGCGACAATCAATAGAACTCCCCCTAATATAATAAACGGGAGAAAAAGTTTATTGTTTTGTTTCTGTTTATTTTGTTTTTTGCTCATTGATTTACTCCTTGATATTCAAATTGAAATGAGTAGAGAAATGCGACCAAGTCCCAGGTTTCTTCATCAGTAAAAATCGTTCCCCACATGGGCATGCCTGTTCCCATACCGCCACGCAAGAGAAGCCCTTGCAAGACTGCGGGCTTGGCTTCAAGCAAATGCTCCGCATCTGTAAAATCGGTAGGAGCCTGAATGCCGTGTTCATCATTATTTTTTTCCGCGATGGCCTTCATCTCATCCGCAAACTGACCGTCACCTGCGCCGTTCTCGCCATGACATGCCGCGCAATTAACTTGATAAAGTTTCTCTCCATTTATCAACGCGGCGCTCGTTGTATTTTGCGTCCAAATATAAGCGACCACATCCCAAATATCTTGATCGTTCAGCATTTGCAACGCGGGGTCATCACGCAATTCTTCAAACGTTTCCATTGGGGAATGTGAGATGTAGTAATCAGGTGTAAGCATAATTTCTGGGACTTGATTAACAAACACCGCCCCACGCTCAGCCGAGGGCTGGTTCAGCAATTCGGCATGTTCCTCATCTGATTCATGTTCCCCGTCCAAATCCAAGCCGAGGCGGACGTAAAGCGGAGGTTCGGCGGCTTGAGACGCTGTATCTCCAGTGACTTCAATCACACCGCGCATGCGCCAAAAATTCAAACTCGAAGGTGTTGTTGTATAGAATGTGTATGTGCCTGGTTTATCAAAAGTGAGAGTGATGTTCACGGGTTCACCAGGTTTGAAGACCACAGGCTGCATTGGAGATTGCCCCAATGCAAATGTATGTTCTACATCGTCTGAAATGAGGCGTAATTTTAAGGGTTCACCAACACGCGCCTTGATACTATCTGGCATAAAGCCGCCATCTTCTGCAATACGCGCATGGATGGTAACGGGTTGGCGGGAAAAACTCACAGCAGCGAGAATGCCAATGAGCGCGAGGCAGGCCAAGGTCCAGATGAAGAAGCGGCGTGTCCTCATGGAATATTTGAAATTCCATACTTCGAATAAGTCGCATCTACATAGGCTCTGGCTTCTTGCGGACTTTTGCCATCTTGTAACATCCGCATGACATCTTTGGTGATATCCACGCAGATCGAACATCCAAGCGCGTGGTTATCAAATTGGATATTGCCTTGCGCGTCCGCACCTGAAACATAACAGTCGTAATTGGATGTATGTCCAATATCGCCGCAGCCGCAATAACAGGGAATATCCTTCATAACATCAGGATTGATAGAGGCAAATTGATAAGCCTCCTGCACTGCCACTGGTGCGGCTTGCACGTCCGCAGGCATTTGATCCATTGGCATCATATAAAGATGGACATCACTTTTTTCGGAAGTTGAACAAGCTGAGATTACAGTGGATAATAAAACCACTATGAGTGAAAGAAATAATAGTTTGCGTGTTTTTGAAATCATATTAGACCTCCAGTATCAGATAGCCTAATAATAGTCAGACAATTCAATTATCTCCAGCGCAGGATAGCGCAATGATGTATACGCCAAATGGCTTATGATGAACGTCATAATAAGTATTTCGTACAAGACCCATAATAAAATGGCGCAGGATTTTATCCTGCGCCATTTTATTACAAGGAAGCAATAGGGGTTTACATACGCATTGCCATCGGAAGCGTGAACAGAATCACATTCATAATAGTGAGGACAACCATCAAGACTGCATAAGGGACAAAGGTTCCCCAGACATTTCCGCTAGTGTTATTCATTTTTGCGATGCGATAGGCAACATACAGCGAGCCGATGAAGCCAAGCGCCAGCAGCCCGAACTGCAGGAATTGAATGGTAGCCATATCGAGAATGGCAGGGGATGCGCCGTGAAATGACACGCCGAACAATCCCATTGCTGTATAGTAAATGGATTTGCCTTCCGCCAACAGGTGAAATAGGTTGTGAGCGATATGTCCTGCCATGTCGAGTGCGATGATGGCATAGCCGAAGCGGGCGAAGTTTTCGATAAGAGAAACCTTGTTGAATTTGCCTGCGACCCATGATGTGAAGCCGAGCAAAGCCACAGGGATGGTAAGTGCAATCGCAAAAGTGATACTGAAGGTGACTGCATAATTGGTTGTGCCAGTAGCATTTTCCAGCCATTTGAGCATGGAGCCCCAGACTTCGAGCATGGTCACATTTTGGACGAAGACAATGCCCATGATCACTGCTGAAAGGAACGCCTCTTCGAGTTTAGGCTTGCGGATGAACCATAATTCCTTTGTAGGCGGGCGCACCGTCAATTGAATGGAGTTATTGGGGCAGCCTTTGATACATTCTGCACACAGCACACAGTTGGCACTGGAAGTCATGGTCTTGGGGAATTCAAACAAGGGACAGGGTGCGGAATTATCTGTGCCTTTGTAACAGGCGGCCACTGTGCAGGTTGCACAGATATCAGGAGTTCCGCGCAGGCTCAACATACCGTTTCGCGCATAGTTGCCAGATAACCCGCCAAGAAAACAAACGTAACGGCAGAAGGTACGGCGTTCGTAAAATGCACCCGAGACAACCACTCCCGTTGTAAGGGTTAGCATCAAAATACCAGAACCAAGTGGATTTTCCACCACGCCCCAGACATGGTCACTCCATGTAATGAAGATGAAGAGTGCATCAATGATCCAGATGCCATATTTTTTCAGAAATTTCGGAACGGGGCGATTGTTACCAACAAAGTTTTGAACCAGATCGTTGATTTTTGCAAACGGACAGATGGCACACCAGAAACGTCCCAGAAACAGAAAGATGATCGGGATCAGCGGCCACCACAATACCCAGGTCAGAGCGGTGCCGAAGTTGTCGTGTGCTGATTCTGGTCCCAAAATCAACTCGAACATGATGACCATAAAAATGATCAGGGTTGGCCATTGAATGATGCCAGGATACCAGCGACTGCGCAGGAAATTATTGATCAACTTGTTGTCGAGCAAATTTCTGCCATTCAGCCAGGATGTATTTGGAGTATTGATCGGAGTTGTCATGGAATTGATCCTCTACATAAAGAATAAAAATTACTTGCGAACAACAAGAGATTTGCGTTTGAGGAAAGCAGCTGCCGCAATCACAGTGCCATTAATACCGAAGAAGCCAGCCAAAACCGCGTAATTCAACCCAAGCGTGCGAGCGATCTCAATCGGGAAATCAACTTCTGTAGTTTCACCATTGATCGCGAAATGCACATTAAACATCCACTCGCCTGATGTCTCAAAGTGCAGTTCACCAGCATATTCGCCAGATTCCATTGTGGGTTCAAGTATGATCGTCAGAGCTTCTTCATTATGTTCATCTGCCGCAGGTTCATTGGGTTTCATTACACCCGTAGATGGGGCTTCCGTCGCCATGTCCATTCCGCTTGAATTACTGGTCATCACACCAACAGATGGAGCCTCAGTTGCCATTTCCATTTCCATTTCGCTGTTTTCATCATGGGCAGACATTCCCTCAACTGGCATGGCAGAGACTTCCACTTCCGCGTTTGAAACGGGCATGCCCATCGAATCCGTGATCTGGATGTGGAATTCATTTTCACCAGCCGTTGCAGGCTCTTTAAAAACAAGTTCAACCTGATACCCATTTGCTGTTGCAACATATCCATTTTCAGCGCCACCATCAGCCAGAGCCATCGTGGGTGTTATCAACAAAATAGAGGTGACCAACAACACCACCATATTTCTGCGCATCATTCTGTTCATGAGCAATTTGCCTCCTGCAATCAAAGTAATCGAAGTTGACAAATCTTATCTCGTGAAAGAAGATCTCCAGAGCGCGATATGGCGTGATTTACCGTAGGCTAAATGACTTGTGTCAAATATCATGCAAGGTATATGACAATAGTTTTTCCCGCCAAATAAAAAGAATGACCTGTCTTATGGACAGGTCATTCGATCAACGATGAGATGCTTAATGCTCGTGTGTGTGCTCGTCGGCTTTGCCTAGATATTTCTCAGGCTCTTTATCAAAAGACTTCTTACAACCAAGCGAGCAAAAGTAATAGGTTTGTCCTTTGTATTCGGACGTACCAGCGGCGGTTGCAGGATCAATGTCCATGCCGCAAACGGGATCATGTACGGTAGCCGTCATAGGTTATCTCCTTTTGTTGAACACGATTATCCTATTAACAGACATCTTCGGCGAGAGCCATATTACCCAATGCCTTGTAGATAATTCTAACAATCACAATGGATTATGAAGTTCATCGCTTCACACTTCGACCCTTCGATGAACTCAGGGCAGCGCTTCGCTCAGTACGACCTTCAGCCTGGTTCCCGTTCCCAAAGCGGATTCTAGCTCAAGCCTTGCTCCGATCAAATCGGCGCGTTCATGAAGGCCCATTAAACCGAAATGTCCATTGGGAGCAAATTCAGTGGGGCTTTTCGGCACTATGAATCCGTTGCCGTTGTCACTCACTTCCATGATGATTTCTGAAATTTCAAAGCTAATTTTCAAATCGGCATGGGCGGCTTTGGAGTGCTTGACCACGTTGCTAAGTGCCTCCTGCGCGATACGATAGAGCGACAATTCCTCTTCACGGGAGAGGCGACGTTCCTCTCCTGATTTCTGAAAATCCACAGTCAGATGATTGTTTTGAGCGGTTTCACGGGCCAACATGTCAAGCGCAGTGACAAGCCCCAGGTCTTCGAGATAAATGGGACGCAAGGCTCGTATCAGGCGGCGCAGGTTTTCAACGGTTTGTTCCGCAAGACCTTCCAGTTCCTGAAGCGAGCGTTTCCCGTTTTGGTCTTTGACCAATTTTTCGGCCAATTGCACGCGCTGTTTCAAGGCGATCACCGATTGAATCGTTTCATCATGCAGTTCACGTGCCAGCCGCATGCGTTCTTCTTCCTGAGCGGATGTGATCGCGCCAATATAGTCGTGCAGTCCATTTTGAGCGGCTTGAACCTTGCGTGACATTTCAGCTAATTCCATTTGCAGATGCTGCACTTCTAAAATTCCGCCAACAGATTCTTTGATCGCTTCAAAGTCACCCCAGGCCAATGCGGCCGCTTTTGATTCAAGTTTTTGCAATGGCTGTACAATTTGCTTCGCACCAAACCAGATTGCGATCAGCGCCAGAATGAAAGCGGGAACCATGACAAGAGGAGCCATCTGAGTCAACTGCAATGATGGACTGATTACCATTTCCCATTCTTCCTCGGTGATCAACGCCCAGCCCGTTGATTCGATGGGACTATATGCAACAACGTGTTCGGTATTTTCCTTCTTGACGTAAAGCACGCCACTTTCCCCTTGCAAGGCCTCCGTCACACCTGGGTGATTGGGTTCCAAAGATTCTTGTGTAAGTGCGCCGCTCACGAAAAGCAATCGGCGCGATTTATCCAACAAGTAGATGGTTACATGACTGCCTGCGGGATAGGTGGCAGAGAGAGTTTCAGCGGCTAATGTTTTGGGAGAAAACGCACCAGCCACGATCGCATCGCGAGAGGCAGAATACACTGAAATGATGACAAAAGACTGCCTGGAATTGGGATCAAGGATCGGGTCGGAGAAAACAGGTTCACGGCCTGTGCTGAGCGCGGTCGCATCGTCCCCGAAGGGGGAAGTATCCGAAGGAGAAGCGAGGGAAAGACTCTGTGCGTTTTTGGAAACCCATCCCCAAAAACTGTCATTGCCTGTGTTGGCGAGTAAGCGTCCGCTGGAATCAAGAAAGGCTATTTCGCCATTGAAATCATTTGCAAGATCATTCGTGGTCGCAAAGATTTCTTCAAAGGTCAGATCTTCGGAGGCCAGCACAGCCATGCTGTTAATTGTCGCCACACGATGATGCAATTCAGATTCAAGTGCGGCGGCGGAAGATTGGACTGCGCGCTCATCACGCTCGCCAACGAGAGCGCGCATATCCTGCTGATGCATGTTGACGCTGCCAAATGCGATTACCAGCAGTAACAGGGTAAGCGGCAGGATGGTGACTGCGAAAAGTTGCGTGAGTCCGCGCCAGTTAGGCAGGAGATGTTTCATTCTTCTTCGATGATATTGCCCGAACCTTGGGAAATCAACCCCAGGGAAACCGCGCGCATCACCGCCTCGGTTCGGCTGTTGGCTTGCAGTTTGGCGAAGATGTGTGCAAGGTGTCCCTGCACGGTGCGGTCGCTAATGCTGAGTTGTACACCGATGGCTTTATTGGTAAATCCTTTTGCGGCAAGTCGCAGCACATCGAGTTCACGATCTGTCAGCGGCTCGACGATATTCTTTTCTGTTCCCTTGAATAAATTAGACATCAATTTGCGCGTGATGGCAGGGTCGAGCGCAGACTTGCCTTCATTGACGTCGCGGACCGCCTGAATGAGATCATCGGTGTTGGCGGTCTTGAGCACATATCCATTTGCACCTGCCTGCAGGACTGCCATCACATACGGATCGTCATCGTATGCAGTCAGAATCAAAACACCCACCTCGGGCAGATGCGCACGCACCCAGCGAGTCACTTCAATACCGCTGGCCTTGGGCATTTGGATATCCAGTACAGCTACATCGGGTTTATGTTTCTGGATCAGCGCCTGGGCCTCTTCGCCATCTCCCGCCTCGGCGATGACTTGAAGATCACTCGCGCTTTCAAGCAGTTGGCGCACCCCTGCACGAACGATGTGATGATCGTCAGCCAGAAGAATACGGATCTTGTCTTTTGATTTGTTCGATGACTTTGCCATAACTCAATGTGTCCAATTCTTGATCAAGGGCTTGTATTTGAAAAATATAAGGGAAGGCAAGCCAGACGATTCCCAGACCAGCTAAAAGTCCAGTAATGAAGCGCATGATGGAGTTGAACGAACCAAGCGCGTCACCAACATAAAATATCGCGGGGAAGGAATTGTTCGTCAAGATCGCAAGCCATTGATTCGTATCACGAAAACCTTGTCCAAGGCCTGCGAAATCGCTAAGCATGTGGGTAGCACCATCCATTATAAGTGGAAGCAGGAGCAAAACAAATCCGAGCCAGGATAATGTTTTGATCTTGCGGCGAAACGGAACCCAAAGCGCCGCAAATACCCAAACACTGGTGTAAAAAGAAATCATGCGGTCTGACCAGGCAACCTTCCAGCCCATGCTTTCATTGCCGATAAATTGACGGAGAATCATGGGATTGATCGTATCCTGCCACGCAGCTTGAATTTCGCTCAACGAATACATACTCTTGTCGCCAAAGAGAAAGAACGATCGTTCTGGGAGTTGGTGGCAGAAAAATGAATAAAGAAAGTAGAGCAGCTTTCCTGCACCTGTCCAACCAATATACATGAAGAAGGGCGCAAGAAAAGGTGCAAATACCCACAGTCCATAAACAGTAAGAAATGAAATAAACCAGTGACGAGATAGCCACTCCCCAATGGATTTTGATTCTTGTGCATTCGATGACGGTTTGACTGTGGACATATGATTTCCAGAATTTAATGTTAAACAGGTATCAAGAATTATCTTGATACCTGTTTATAGTTGAGCTACTGAATCGAAAGCTCGATTTCTTCCTCGTAGTCTAGTTCACCGTTCTGCACAGAGACGGTCAACACCCAATCACCCGGATCGCTGAAATTTGCTTTGATGGAATATTTTCCAGCGCCTTGTTCGGTTGCCTGGCCACCCATTCCCATGCCTGCCATCGCAGGATGCTCTGCAGACACATCCACTTTTGCGCCTTCGATCAGTGCGCCACTTGCATCGGTAAGGGTGAATATCAATTCAATATCACCCTTCATCGCCGGGGTGGGATTGGTCTCCATCTTGATGTTTACTTGCCCGGAGGAAGACGTGTCCACTGGCGTTGCCACACTGCCACAAGCCACCAGCAAAACAGATAATGTTACGAGTACACTCATAAAGATTAATTTACGCATTTTTTCTCCTTTAATAGAATGATTATTCAACGACATTGATCATCAACATCAAGCCACCCGGCTCAACATTGTCGTTTGTGGTGTGATGCAGGATATGACAATGCAGCATCCATTGACCCGTTTCTGTGGCGACGAACTCGATATCATAGCGTTCGCCAGGCGCGACACTGATCGTATCCTTGGTCAATTGCACTGCTTCAGGCACAGGATGTCCATCGGTGGCAACAATTTTGAATGGCATGCCATGCAAATGCATTGGATGGATGAATTGTCCGATTGCGATTAGCCGCAGCCGAACCAAATCCCCTTTCTTAACCGTGATCATTTCCGTTGCAGGGAATGACTTGCCATTGATCGTGAAATAATTCGGCTCCATTCCGCCCATTGGCATGGCAGCAAAAGTCTCCCCATCTATCATCCGTAATTCAGAAAGCATCAGCACTTTGTCCACAACAGGTGGATTGGCTTCAGATTCCTTTGGATCAATGATGAATGGAGCATACAAACCTGCGCTTACCTGCACGTCGCCTTCAAAATGCGAGTGATACATGAACGTGCCAGCAGGCTTGGCGATGAAATCGTACGTAAAGGATTCGCCTGGTTGAATCGGATCCTGTGTGACTCCAGGTACGCCATCCATTGCATTGGGGATTTCGACCCCGTGCCAGTGTACGGTGGTAGGGACATCCAATTCGTTCTTTACTATGATCTTGACCTGATCTCCCTCTGTAACGCGGATCATTGGCCCAGGCACGGTCCCGTTGTATGTGTATGCAGTGACTGTGACGCCATCCAAGATCGGCCATTGCACTGCTTTCGTTGTCAGCTCAAATACTTTAATCCCATCTTCTTCGCGATAAGCAAGCGGCAGTCCGCCGGTTGTTTCAGTGGCAGGTTGAACGTTCGACGCTGAGATCGGCTCCATCATATGTGCAGCTTCAGGATTATCCGCCATCATACTGCCTGGAGTGGCAGTCATCATGGGGTCATCTCCCATCGGCATCGTTGTGTCTGGTGTTCCCGCAGGTACACATGCTGATAGGGTCAATGCCAGAATAATCAACGAAAAAATCATTATCTTCTTTATTCTCATGATTCCTCTTAAAATTGGGATAGCTGATAACTATAAGAAATTCCCCATTAATTAACCAGAGCAATTTGACGCAGTTGCATATAAGCCAAATGGCCTATTCAGCCTTTGGGATGAAAATAGGCACTTTCGTTTCCAGCGCCTGTTGAATAGAATGGATTAATTTCGCATTTGTCCGTTGCTGTAGATCGTTTGCAATGGAAATCCAGACCTGTCCATCATTGCCATGTAGGATCAAGGTAGCAGGTTCTGCAACTTTCCCGTAAACCAATAAAACCACCATCTGGCAATCACACTTCTCTGTCCCATGATTTGGGCAGGAGCAATCATGCATCGCCAGTCGTGCTGCATGCAGATCAAAAGTCTGTATTGGACGTAAATCTGCCCGCAATAATTGTTTCCTAGCCCATTGCAAAGCTTCGTCACAAGGATGGTTGATCGCCAAGAAAGGAGAAATATTCATAAACACCTCAGATAGTTCCATTGTATGGAGTTACCCGAGGTATATGAAGGGCAACGTAGCGTATTCGCAGGTAGGCAGAATAGCCTATTCCTGAAAAATAGCCGCCTTTATATAAGTCAAGTGGAAAGTACTATTGCCCTATGTCTCGCCCACCTTAATGTATTTCTCCGGCGTACGTTCAAACAGATGTTTGCATATTTCTGAGCAAAAATAATATATCTTGCCCTTATACAGAATCTTGAATGGGGGATTCTGTAGATCAACTTTCATTTCACAAACAGGGTCGATTTCGAAAGCCTGGCCCGCCGCATTAAATCTTTGCATATTGAAACCACTCATGATTTTCCTTTTCCTTATAGGGTTAAATTTTATATCATATCATCCATCCTAACAGGTTCTTTTGCTGGACTGCATAAGCAGAATTGCTTATCTTTGTTGAAGCAATCTGGCGCAAGACATTCGGGTTATATTGGTATCCTCACATGCGCACAGGGCGGGCTAGAATAGATCTCATCGTGTCATAAGTGGACAATTGTCTCGACTTTAACGAACTTCCCCACCAATTGCTTGACATTCTTTATCACCCCGTATAAAATCTACCTGTCTTTATAGAAGAAATGACCTACAAAGACTCAAAATTCAACTCATTGTTAGTATGCGAAAATGTTACGTTCCGCGGGACCGATCCCCGTCGGGACCGCAGGAAATTAAACAAAAAAACCGCCCAAAAATGGCGGTTTTTTTGTTGCTTTTTGACGGTTTCTCCCCTAAAAAATTAGTATGTAAAAAAGTTACGTTCCGCGGGTCCGTTCCCTTGTATGGACCCGCGATCATCGAACTAAATTTTACGTATCGTGGGTCGTTCCCGGATGGGAGCGCCAATCTAAACAACCAGCATAGGTTTTACAGGTAGATTCTTAAACCAAGACACCTTCCATAGTTTTACAAGGCGTCTGTTCCCCGACAAAATAAACGTTTCAATCTGGTCAATAGTTTAATTCAAGGTTTCTCCATTTCGTTTGACAGGAAAATTTTTTCATGTCTGATCGAAGTGAAAAAGAAGAAGTACTACTATATAGTTTAGTCTTCCGAATAGATCCATTTTTTCCTGTATCGCTTAAGTTTCTACGATTGGATTGGAATTTTCGCCTTACGTTTCAGAGGATGTAAGAATATAGAGCGCTGCTCTACAAGCCATTTTGTACCCTCGGTAAATAATTCGAATCTTCCAGTTCAAATATAACGAAGATATAGATAAGGTGGAAGCCGAGTGTTGTTGTGTCGTCAAGAAATTTCAGAGCATTGCTGCAATGAACTCCTGTTGTATTCATTGGATAATGACATTCATCTACTTTCAGAAAACTAATGCCATAATTCTACAAATCCTGCAAATCTTCCCCGATAAACCTGAATAATCTTACGAAGTGCTAAAGAAAACCATCACAAAACTCTCTAGCCCCATCCTCCTTTTGATAATACAGTTAAAACATTCATTATCAAAAGCGGTTGGTCAATGCACATCTATTGTCTCGGACTCAATCACAACACCACCCCCATCGAACTTCGTGAGCAATTGTCGCTCAGCGAAGATGCGATCCGTTTTGCGCTAGCCCGACTGGCATGTGGGCATCTTGCCTCATCCATCGCCGAACTGGTCATCATCTCCACTTGTAATCGTACCGAACTCTACGTCGCCTCCAGTCATATGGCAATTGCCGAACTGGAGGCTTTTTTGTCGGATGCGAGTGGCGTACCAACAACGCAGTTTCATGCCCATGCCTATCGATACGAAGATCTCGATGTCACCCGCCACCTCTTTGAGGTGGCGGCAGGCCTTGACTCCCTCGTCATCGGTGAACCGCAGATTTTAGGGCAAATCGTCCGCTCGTTGGAACTCTCCCGTGGACAGAACATGGCGGGACCTATATTGAACCGCCTCTTCCAATCTGCCATCCATGCAGGGAAACGCGCCCGTACAGAGACGGGCATCAGCCGTAACCCTGCATCGGTTTCGTCGCTTGCCGCGTCGCTGGTAGAACGAGTCGTACATCCTATCTCTGAAGCACAGGTGGTCATCCTCGGCGCGGGCGAAATGGCGGAGCTTGCCGTTGAAGCCATGCGCAAGCGTGGTGCGAATCACATCCTGGTTGTCAACCGCACCTTGGAACGCGCTCACACCATTGCAAACCGCTGGGGAGCTGAAATCACAACCTTTGAAAATCTTGATTCTGCCTTGGTGTCTGCCGATATTTTGATCTCATCCACAGGCGCACCGCATACGATCCTGTCTGCTGAAATGATTAAACATGCCATGCAGGTGCGTGTGCAGCGTCCGTTGGTGTTGATCGACATCGCTATGCCGCGCGACATTGATCCCGATGCGGCGAGCATCCCCCACGTCAAACTATATGACATCGATAATCTGAATGAAAAACTCGAAGGCGCGCTTGCTGAACGCATGGCAGAAGTGCCGCAAGTTAAATCCATTCTCGAAGAAGAGGTCAAAGAATTTACTGAATATATGAAATCACTCGAGATGATTCCCATCATCTCCGATATTCGTCAGCAGGCTGAAAGCATCCGCAAAGAGATGCTCGAGAAAACATTGCGCCACCTACCCGACCTGACCGAGGCTGAACGCATCCGCATCGAAGCCATGACTCAGGCGCTGGTCAAGCAAATTTTGCACGCGCCCACCAACCGTTTGCGCGCCGAAGCGTCGTGTCCTCACGCACCCGAATATGCCGCCGTCGCCCGCACCTTGTTCGGTCTGCAAAGCGAAGGCTTGTGCGGTTTCTCGGGTCAAGCCTGCCCCATCTCAAATGCTACTGATTAGGTAACCATGAAACTTACTTTCGCCACCCGCCCCTCCGCCCTCGCCCGCTGGCAAACCCAATGGGTCATCAATGCTCTGCAAAATATTTATCCCAACCTTGAATGCAAAGAAAAAGTCATCACTACACAAGGCGATAAAATTCTCGACAAGCCTTTGCCCGAGATTGGCGGCAAGGGACTCTTCACACAAGAACTTGAATCTGAATTACTCAATCATGGCGTTCACTGCGCCGTTCACTCACTCAAAGACCTACCCGTTGAAAACCCTGCTGGGTTGACCATTGGATGTATCCCCGCCCGCGCCGAAGTGCGTGACGCATTGATCTCTGCCAACGGACACACCCTCACCACCCTTCCAACCGGCGCGTCAGTTGGGACCTCAAGCCTGCGTCGTGCTGCCCAAATCCTTTCCCTTCGTCCAGACCTTCGCATCCTATCCCTGCGCGGCAATGTAGATACCCGCCTGCGCAAAGCATTGGACGGTCAGTACGATGCGATCATTCTTGCTGGTGCAGGGTTGACCCGCCTCGGCCTGGAAGGTCACGTCACTGAATGGCTTTCACTCGATGTCATGTTGCCAGCCCCAGGACAGGGAGCCCTTGCCATCCAATGCCGCGCAGATGATGAAGTCACGCTTTTTCTGCTGTCCAAACTCGAAAATCAAGCCACCCGCAAAGCAGTCACAGCGGAACGGGCTTTTTTGCAGGGCTTGGGAGGTGGATGTGCCGTGCCTGTGGCGGCTTACGCGACAAACAGTCAACAGTCATCAGTGATCAGTCTCACAGGCTTGGTCATTTCAGAAGATGGAAAGACTGTTGTGAAAGCCACGGATGAAGGAACAGACGCGCTTGAACTTGGAAAGAAACTTTCTCAGCAAGCTATTGCACGAGGTGCAGACCAAATCCTCAAACTGATCACTGCTCACTGATAACTGGATACTGTTCCTTATGAAAGTTCTCATCACCCGCCCCCGTGCCCAAGCCGATGAATTTGCAGAAAAACTACGCGTCGCAGGCTTCGAGCCTATCTTTTTTCCTGTCATTGAAATTCAACCGATAGAGAACAACGTTGTATTGGAACGTGCAATTGAGAAATTTAATTGTTATGAATGGGTGGTGTTCACTTCTGTAAATGCAGTGGAAGCTGTCGCGCTGACCGCAGGTGCAAAGCTCGGAGCGCTAGCACAGTCGAAGCGAGGACAGGGGTTAGTGGTGAGGGTAGCCGCCATCGGACCCAAAACTGCCGACATCTTACGCAAATACGATATCGAGCCCGATTTCATCCCCGATGAATACATTGCCGAAGCCATCATCTCGGGATTGGGCAATGTGAAGAACAAATGGATACTCCTTCCACGCGCCGAGATTGCCCGCCAGGAATTGCCTAATGCGATTGCCAAAGCAGGCGGCATTGCCCACGAAATTATCGTTTACCGAACCTTGCCCGCTGAAATAGACATGGACGGATTGAGCGCATTGAAATCTGGCATGGACATCATCACCTTCACCAGCGCTTCCACAGTGGAAAACTTTGTTGCCCTTTGCGTACAAAAAGGACTCGATCCACTAAACCTCCCGCACAATCCGCTTTTCGCCTGCATTGGACCCATCACAGAACAGGCAGCTAGAGAAGTAGGATTTGAAAATATAGTTGCCGCAGAAAAATATACTACCGATGGATTGATCGACACCATCACAAAACTGGAGACACCATGACTCTGCTTGA
Organism: Anaerolineales bacterium; assembly: GCA_030824405.1. GTDB lineage: Bacteria > Chloroflexota > Anaerolineae > Anaerolineales > Villigracilaceae > Villigracilis. The sequence goes on from JAVBXV010000215.1 coordinate 14,810, forward strand.
ACTCGAACGACCCAAATCAATTACTAATCACCAATCACTAATTTCTCGTCCGCGCAGGTTACGTGCCAACCCCGCCATCCGCGCGATGGTACGGGAGACGGAACTCAA
>JAVBXV010000082.1 GCA_030824405.1 Anaerolineales bacterium
CCTCTGTATTATCCGTGCGCGAAATGGACTACGTCTCTGCCACGCGCGCACTCGGCGGCAACAACATGCAAATTTTGTTCAACCGCATTTTGCCCAACGCACTCACCCCCCTGATCGTGCAAGGGACGCTCGGCATCGCCTCCGCCATTTTGGATGCAGCCGCACTCTCCTTCATCGGTCTGGGCGCACAGCCCCCCACACCAGAATGGGGTTCCATGCTTGGCGCAGAACGCAATCAGGTATTCACCGCTCCACACCTTGTGTTCTACCCTGGCTTCGCCATCATGCTGACAGTGTTATCCTTCAACTTGATCGGTGACGGCCTGCGCGATGCACTTGACCCGCGCCTGGCACACCTAAGCTAATTCATTCAACGGAATCAAAAACGCGGCCAAGTATGGCCGCGTTTTTGATTCCGTTGATCCTATTGAAACATTCCCCAAATAGCCATCACTCCAAATACAAGCAGCACCACCCCTGCGCCTGTCACCCAATCACGAAACTCGCGTTCATCCTCAAGTTTCACTTCGGGCGGCAGACCAACCACACTCCACACAGGGCTGGCAAACCATGCAAACATGGCGCCGCCGAGCAATCCGCCTACATGCCCCCAGTTATCAATACCAGAGAGTTGCCCGATAAAAACCAGATTGATCACGATCACAAACACCGTATTGCCTAAAGCCTGCCTTGCAGAACTCCCAAACAATTTACGATTCTGGTAAAAGAAAACCGCCTCTGCGGCAACCAACCCAAACACCGCAGTGGATGCGCCCAACGAATATCCATTTTCACCCGTGAACAAAAACGAGAACACATTTCCCGAAAACGCCCCCAGAAAATACAGCAGGGCAAAACGCGCATGCCCGTAATGTTTTTCAAGCAGAGACCCGATCGAGAACAACGCATACATATTGAAAAAAACATGGGGAATGGAACCATGCAAAAATACAGGAGTAATGAACCGCCATAATTCTCCCGCACGAATCGCCTCGTTGAAACGCGCGCCAAAATACGCCAGCCAGTCAATACTAAAAACGGCATATCCCAACAACGCCACACTCAGCAATTGCAAGGCATAAATAAAAACAGTAACCCCGATCAGCCCATACGTCACCATCGGCACAAGAGTGGGCATCTGCACACGCACCTGCACAGGAGCGGGAGGCTGCTGAAGCGGGGAAGATTCCTGTTCAGGAAACTGCTGGTTCATAATTCCACCTTGCGATGATGCACACGCAAATGCTCGGCATCAATAATGGCACGCACTTTATTCACAGTATCGTCCAAATGAAAATCACGGTTAACGATCACATAATCAAAAGCCTGAATGCGCTGTAATTCCTTGCGCGCAGTTGCAATTCTCAAAGAAAGCGAATCCGACGATTCGGTTTTACGTTCACGCAAACGACGTTCAAGTTCCTCTTCACTCTCACAAGTGATAAAGATCAGCAAAGCCTCAGGCACAAGCTTACGCACCGTCTCCGCGCCCTGCACATCGATGCGCATCACCACATCCTTGCCGCTGGCAAGCGCACCACGTACTTCCCATTTTGGGATCCCCTTGTAATCGCCGTATACCACCGCATACTCGATCAATTCATTTTCTTCGATCATGCGCGCAAACTCATCCTTTGAAACAAACCAGTAATCCTTGCCGTTCGTTTCATTGGGTCGCTTCTCGCGCGTGGTGGCTGTAACAACAAAATGAAAAGGCAGTCCGCGTTCCTTCATGCGCTGCACAACAGTGTCCTTGCCAACGCCGGAAGGCCCGGAGATGACAATCAGGATCGGGGATGGTTGGTGGATTTCAAATTCAGATGACATCGGTTTATTGTACCAAAGAGAGTTCCGCCTGCAGATGAAACCCGCGCCTCTCTCCGCGCTCAAACCTGATTCCGATTAAAATAACAGCATGCCCACCTATGATTTTATCTGCAACACCTGCGAAAAAAGATTTGACGTATTCCTAACCTTCAGCGAGTACGGAAAGGTCCCCGTCCACTGCGCCCACTGCGGCAGTGACAAAACCCGTCGCCGCATGACAAAGGTGCGCATCGCAAAATCTGACAACAGCCGCGCCGCCTCCATGTCTGACGGCATCTCCGGCCTCGATGGCCTGGACGAAGACCCACAGGCTCTCGGACAGATGATGCGCAAAATGGGCAATGAAATGGGCGAAGACCTGCCCCCCGAATTCAACGAAGTCGTGGACAGGTTGGAAGCAGGCCAGAGCCCTGAAGATATCGAATCCGCGCTGCCAGATCTGGGGCTGGGAGATTCTGGCGCAGACGAATAAGAAGCTGGTTGATAAAAAGACATCCGAGTTTTGAGCTCGGATGTCTTTTTATATTTTATTTTTCAGGCTTGTACTCAAACCGATGACCGTGAATTTCCACATACGGTTGCCAGCTCTTATAACTGATCGCGCGGATCCTTCGCCGCACTTCGTCTGCGCTCATCTCTGGCGTAATCTTGAAGAGTTCATCAAATTGCTTGCGCGAAAAAGGCGCGCGAGTCCATGTTTCGGTTGAGACGGGAAGTTCCGCGTCATCCGCGATCAGTTGGGCGATCTCAAAAAATAAGGCGATCTGATTTTCATAGGTATGCTTGAGGATCGATTCGACATCATCCTCAGGAGATACAGGGAAGCGCCTGACCGCAATGATTCGGCCTGTGTCCACTTTGGAGGCCATGTGATGACAGGTGACTCCGTATTCTTTTGCGTCTTCATACAATGCAAAGTTATTACAACCAATGCCAGGATATTCAGGCGAAGCAGGGTGAAAGTTGATCGCCGCTTTTCTGGCATGCTTCAACAGCGATTCAGGCACAACCCAGCGTGAGAGATACGAGATGATGTAATCCCCTTCCCAGTTGCGGATATTCTCTGGCAAGGGGTCGCCCCATTTGCCGAGACAATATGTAAGGTTGGGAAAATGCTCTTTGCAAAACTCAAGCGCGCGAATGCAATCGGGGTCGTCCGCTTTGCCAAGGAAGAGAAGATGTGCAGAAGATTGGGTCATGTCTGTGATTATAAAGTCAAATTTGACGGGGTGTTTCCCTGCCTATAGTTTGGCAGCCAGCCCAAAGTCTGAAGGAAGAAGCGAGAACATGTGTGCATCCGAAATGGCCGTACCAACCACCATCCGATTGAGCAAAACCCCTTCATAGTGTGCGCCTATTTTTTCAGCCACACGCTTGCTGGGTAAATTCCCCGCAGAGATAACGATCTCGGTACGGATCAACTTCACTTTTTCAAATGCAAATCTTGCAACCATCAACGCGGCCTGTCCTGCAATTCCTTTGCCATGTTTTGAACTGCGCACCCAATAACCTAGGTTGCAAAAATGATATATCGGGTGAAGATGACTCAACCCGCATCCGCCCAGAAATTCGCCGCTATGGGCATCTACAATGGCAAAGCCATACGAAGCGCCGCTGGACCAATGCGCGCGCGTGACGGTGATAAAGCTATTGGCAACTTCAACCGTATACGCTTCGCTCGCCCAGGACATCCACGGGCTTAATTCAGTCAGGGATTCCTGCACAGCCCGATGCAAAACAAGTTCATCGCCGAATTCATAGGGCCGCAAGATAATATTATCGTTTGTGAGTGTAACAAATGGATACATGTTTCCTCCTTGTTAAATAAAAACGGAGACACAACTTCACTGAGTTAATTCTCTGTGTTGTTGCGCCTCCGTAAATAGATATGGTCACATTACATTGCGATGTATTCTCGCAGGTTATGCTCCACCGCATAGGCTGCGGCTTCGGCTCTGTTGTTCACGCTCAATTTGGAAAGAATGCTTGAAACGTAATTGCGAACCGTGCCTTCACCGAGAAATAAATTCTTTGCGATCTCGCGATTGGTTTTGCCTTCAGAGACCAGCAACAAGACGTGCTTTTCCTGTTGGCTCAAGTGGGAGAATGCTGAAGCTTCCTCTTCCTTGACCGCACGGCGCACTTCCTGAAATACGCGTTGGGTGACAGCGGGGTCAAGCAGGGCTTCACCGCGCCCAACAGACTCGATGGCTTTCACCAGATCATCGCTGCCAATTTGTTTAAGAATGTAGCCCGAAGCGCCTGCGCGAATGGCCGAAAAGAGCATCTCATCTTCCGCGTAGGAAGTGAGCATGATCACTTTGGTATTTGGAAATTGGGCAACGATCTGCTCGCAGGCTTCAATGCCTGAGGTGCCCGGCAGGCGAATATCCATTACAACAACATCGGGTTTGAGCGATTCAGTTTTTTCCAACGCTTCACGCGCTGAACCAGCTTCGCCCACAACATCAAACTGCGGGTGGCGCTCCAAAAGGGATTTCAATCCCAGGCGCACAACCTCATGATCGTCCACAAGAATGATTCTTTGCTTTTTCATGGGACTATTTTACCCTAGGAATGTCTGATTTTGCCAATTTTCAACACTTTTGGGCAGTTTTTGGCTGTTTTCATCCATCTCAGAAAACAAGACTGGCCATCCACTAGCGTGATTTACCACGCCAGTTTTGCAAAATGGCTTCAATGTAAAGAGTCTCAAGAGCCCGCACTTGTCCTTCAATGGAATATTTCTGGCTTAATACAGATGAATGTTTTCCATATCGTTCAAGTTTTGCAGGGTCTTCCAACACGCTGCACACCGTCGCCGCAAACGCATTCACATCCAGAGGCGTCATGTGTCCATTCTGGCCTTCCTCGATCATGCCCTCAAAGGCCTCATCCTGCACCGCCACCAACGGCAACCCTGATGCAATCGCCTCGATCACAGAAATGGGATGCACCTCTGTTGTGGAAGCAGAAAGAAAAATGGTCGCATCATGCAAAATACCGGGCAATGTGCTTCGATCCACCATGCCGAGGAAATGAATGCGGTCATTCACTTGTGTGGTGGCAGCCTTCTTTTCAAGGTCCGCCCGCGCGCCGCCATCTCCTGCAAAGACAAGCCGCGCATCTGGAAAACGCTCACTTATCTGAACGAAAGCATCGATCAGAAAATCCAGACGTTTCTCCTTATCCACTCTGCCAACGGATAAAAGGATCGGCGCATCTGCCTTAATCCCGAGCTTGTTACGAAAACTACCTGGATTTTTCGCATCCTTGAAATTGCTCAGATCAATTCCATTCGGGATGGTGTGGATCGGCTTGCTGACTTTTTGCGCCAACAGCAATCTTTTGAACTTCGGCGAAGGCACCACGATCTGATCACCCAGATTGGTGCTGGCTGTACTGAACCAGCGCGCGCCATGCCGTATCAAGCCTGTGCCGCCGATAAATTTCAGGTAATGAGTGTAATCTGTGATCGAGGTGTGATAGGTATAAATAAGCGGCAGGTTCTTTGTAGACGCAGTCAGGTAGGCCAGCAAGCCCACGCTCAACGGGCTATGTGCATGCAGCACATCAAAATGCTTGCGGGTCAACGACCATGTGGTGCGCGGCGTACCCAGCACAGCCACATAGATCGGCGGGTCATTCAAATATTTCAGTGAAGGAAGACGCACCACACCCTGCTCATCGTCATGATAGCCCGGGAAGCGCGGCGCAAAGATGGTGACCTGATGTCCCTCAGCGCGCAAGCCTTCCGAGATCAATTGTAAAGAAATGGAAACACCGTTCACCTGCGGCGCATACGTATCTGTAAAAAGACCAATGCGAAGCGATGCGATACCCCGATTATTTTCCTGCTGCTCTGCCATAAATAATTCTCCTTAGTCTGCTTACTTCTATTTATCAAACAAAGAGCTAGGGATTTCCCTGCTCAGTGTCTTCGTGTTTTGTTAAATTCGTCTTGAGGCGTTTTGCCAGTTCGCGGCGGGTGAGCATCACCCGATGTCCGCAGCCTTTACACTCCAGACCAATATCTGCGCCAAGGCGCACCACTGTCCACTCATATGAGCCGCAGGGATGTGCTTTGCGCAAACGCAGATGATCTTTCAATTGCAAGTCTGGAAGCATCGGGAAATTATACCGCCGTGTCACTGGAGTATGTCACATAAGTGAAATCGTCAGGTTAATGATTTGTAAATGGCTGGGAAATAATTCCCACCTGCACATGGAAAACTTTCCTTGAAGAAAAAAGCATCGGCGGAGATAATAAGCTTGTACGTTGAACATTCGGAGGTGACACAATGAACGAGGAAATGAAAATAAAATTCTGGGGTGCGCGCGGCAGTTACCCAACACCGGGCGCGGGGACGATCCAATATGGCGGCAACACGGCTTGTGTGGAGATCAACGCAGGCCACCGCACTCTCATTCTGGATGCGGGCACAGGCATCATTCCACTGGGACGCGAGCTGGCACGCCGCTCTGCGAGTGAAAAACGTCCGCTTGAATTATTGATGTTGTTCAGCCACTTGCACCACGACCACACGCAGGGTTTTCCGTTTTTTGCCCCCGCGTATTTGCCGAACGCACGCTTGCATATTTTCGGTCCTGGCGGAACGCCTGAAACCCTGAAACACATTCTCGAACTTAATCAATCTGCCGAAACATTCCCTGTCAGCTTGAACGATATGGCTTCGCTGAAAAATATTCAATCGGTACACGAGTCACAGGTCATTGTTTGGGATGAGGAAGGTGTTCGGGTTGTTGGAGCAGGCGTGAGATTAAGTGAAGAAGCGCTTGTCATCCGTATTCAAAAATCGTATGCGCATCCGGGCGGTGTTCACATCCATCGCATTTCGTGGCGCGGAAAATCGGTTGTGTATGCCACAGACACGGAAGGGTACGTGGGCATGGATCGCAGGCTGGTTGCGTTTGCGCGCAATGCAGATGTGCTGATCCACGATGCGCAATACAGCGAGGAACATTATCGTGGACAACTGGCGGGCTTCCCTGCCACGCAAGGATATGGACACTCGACCGCAACCATGGCGGGCGAAGTAGCCGCTTCAACCGAGACGGGGAAACTGGTTCTGTTTCATCATGACCCCGCCTACTCTGACGAGATGGTCGCCGCGCAGGAAAATATTGCGAAGGAAATTTTTCCTGACAGCCGCGCAGCATACGAAGGTCTTGAGATCAACTTAATGTCTTCTTCGTTTGGAAGAGGCGTGATGGAAAGGGAAGTACAATATGCAAAGAATGGCTGAGATCAAAAAAGACGATACCCGCAACCTGCTCTCGGATATTAAATTATTCGCAGGGCTGAGCCCATCGCAAATGGAATGGGTGGCGCAACGCGCGCATCGCCGTGTATTTGCGGCAGGCGCGAACGTGATGACCGTTGAACAACCGGGCGAGGCGGTCTATGTGATTTTGCATGGAACGGTGAAGATCCACATTGAGCAAGGCGGGCGCGATGTGATCCTGTCCATTTTGGGCGGTGGGGATCTGCTCGGTGAGATGAGCCTGATCGACAGTGTGGGACGCTCTGCCAATGCCGTGACATTGGAAGACTCACTCATGCTATGGATGGACAGGGCAACATTCAATTACATTCTGGACAACTATCAACCTGTGGCACGCAACCTTGTACAAATTCTTTCCTCACGCGTGCGGCTTTCAGACCAAATGATCCAATCGCTTGCAACGTTGGACGTGAACGGGCGTGTGGCACGTCAATTACTTGCATTCGCAGAACGCTATGGACGTGAAGTGAAAGATAATGTGCAGATCCGCATTCTGCTGACGCAAGGCGATATCGCGGATCTGGTGGGCGCATCTCGCAAGCGGGTGAATCAGACCATGGTCTCTTTCAAAGAACAGGGACTGATCAGCATGGATGAAAACGGGCGCATTGTGGTTCAGGACAAAGATGGGCTGACCCGTTACTGTAATTAAAAGTATTTCGAAATTTTATTGACAGGTGGGAATGGTATCCGTGTTCTGATACGCGTTCAGAGGCAGGTTGAAATACGGAGACGGGTCGTAGGTATTGTTGATATCCAGTTCGTTCTTGAAATTTCCAAAGCCATCATCTTCCACAACTGAAATATGCAAATGCACACCCACAGGGTTGGCCGGGTCGCCGGAGTAATTTCCCTGCAAACCAAGGACGGTGCCTGCATCCACAAAGACCTCATAGGTGCCCGCAGGGAATTCTTCAGAAATTAAGGGGTTTCCCTGAGCATCTGCCATGTGAGTGTAGTACACCCAGATCTGACGGGAAGGCTCAAGCGGGTCCTGTGGCACGCGGATAATGACGGTGGATTTCCAATCTGCCTGGCGGGTGAGGTAACCGGGGTACGCCGCTACAATGGGCGTGATGCCTACATCTGTCCCTGCGAAAATGTCTATTCCGGCGTGGCGGTGACCGGGGCGGAATGAATCGTCCCAGATGAAGCCGATCAGGCCATTGGTGGGGAAAATGAATGGGGCGGCGCCGCATTTTGAGCCAGCTGTCATCATCAACTCGGGCCGTGAAGCGGGGTCACGGAAAAAGTTAAAAACTTGTGCCGTACGGGTGGAGGAACGGTGGGAGCTGAAATACAAATATATGCCAGCAAGGGCTATGCCTGCCAGAACGACGAGGAGGATCATTTTTTTATGCATGGCAGCCATTATACCTATCCACCTTTGGTACTGTATGTATATCAATTTCCCAAAGCCACTTGAATTTCAGATTAAATTATTGTATTCTTAATTATATTCAACCAACCTTGAACTCGAAATGGCAAACCCATTGTGAGATGGGGACGCAAAGTTATGGGTCTGTGCGCAAACCACAGATAGCCAAACTGCCGAAGTGTATTATTCACTTGGCAGTTTTTTATTTTTTAATGCCTGATTTTTATATTGAGCCAGAGAGATCACATTTATTCATTTATTCCCATTCTGTTTATTCAAAAAAAATCGATACAAGGAGGCTGCAACTGTAAAACTAACTGCATATCCAAGACAACAAAAGACGAAAAGAACCAGACAAAAAACTTGAGGAGAATGATCAATGAAAGCAAAATGGTTTAGTACGTTTTTGATTTTGGCAATGCTTATTTTAAGTTTTGTACCCAACGCAGGCGCGGCCAGTGTAGCACCCGCATCCAATGGGACAGACGAACTTCCGATGGAAGGGGCGAATACTGATAATCCCGGCCACCCACTGGGTGATGCACAAGCAGAATTGAGGCTTAAAGGCTTCGAAGCAAAAATAAACGGCAAGACCAGCGGTCCCGTGGCAGAAGTAGCCAAGGGACAATTCGTAGAGTTGGCACGTGAAGGTGAAGATTCCATCTGGACCGTGATCGCAGAGTTTGGCGCTCTGGATCACCCGGCTGCCATTCTATATTCCGGTGTTCCTGGCCCAGTACATAATCAGATTCCGGAGCCAGACCGCACTGTAGATAACACTACGATCTGGGCTCCTGATTTCACCGAAGCTTATTATGAGGATTTGTTATTCTCAGAAGCTCCTGGTGCAGTCTCCATGCGCAATTTCTACATTGAGCAATCATCCAACCGCTACACGGTCAATGGGGATGTGAGTGATTGGGTACAGGTCCCATATAATGCTGCAGCGTATGGCAGGAACTACTGCGGTGGTATCGTCTGTGCGCAGACCTGGGTCTTTGTCAATCATTCGATTGATGCCTGGTACAACGCTCAGATCGCAGGCGGCGCGACAGTTGCTGATGTTAACGCTTATCTGGCTCAGTTCGATGTTTGGGATCGCTATGATATGGATGGCGATGGCGACTTTAATGAGCCTGATGGTTACATTGACCACTTCCAATCTGTTCATGCTGGTGAAGGTGAAGAGACCGGTGGCGGCATACAGGGCACAGATGCCATTTGGAGTCATCGTTGGTATGCCTATTACTCTGCCAATGGTCCTGATGGTACAGGCCCGAATGCATTCGGCGGCGTACGCGTTGGCGGCTCCAATTTCTGGATCGGTGATTACACGATCGAACCTGAAAACGGCGGCGTGGGTGTATTTGCCCACGAGTTTGGTCATGACCTTGGCCTGCCCGATCTGTATGATACATCTGGTAATACAGGCGGCGCTGAAAACTCAACTGGTTTCTGGACTCTATATTCGCAGGGCTCATACGGCAGCACCGGCCTGCCCGCAGATGGAATTGGCAATAAGCCGATCCCGATGAGTGCCTACGAGAAAGTCTATCTTGGCTGGTCGGATTATCAAGTGGTTGGCTTTGGTCAGCCAGCCTCTGTCAGGCTTGGACCTTCCAACTACACCACCAAACAGGCACAGCAACTCGTTGTATTGCTGCCCGATAAGGAAGTGGCATTCCCGGTCGGCGATCCTTACTCCGGTGATTTCTTCTACTACTCTGGTTCGGGGAATGATCTTGACAACAACATGACCCGCAGTGTCACGTTACCAGCTGGCGCATCCTTAACAGCAAAAGTTAAGTATGACATCGAACTGGATTGGGATTACGCATACCTGACCGTGAACGGCATCCCGGTTCCCACAGACCTTTCAACAAATACCAATCCGAATGGTCAAAACTTCGGCGAAGGTATCACAGGCGATTCTGGCGGCAATTGGATCGACTTGAACGCGGATCTTTCTGCGTTTGGCGGACAGACCGTGACGATCGGTTTCCGCTATTGGACAGACGTTGCCGTTGCCAACTCTGGCCTCTTTGTGGATGATATTGCCATCACAGGAAATGCCCTTGACGATGCAGAGATCGATCCGGGCTGGACCTATGCAGGCTTCATCCGCACAGGCGATACCGTAAACCTGTCATTCTTCAACGCCTACTTTGCCGAATATCGCACCTATCGCGGATATGACGATGGCTTACGCACCAGCCCATACAACTTCGGTTTCGTGAGCACCATGCCGAATTGGGTTGAGCACTTCCCATATCAGGATGGCTTGTTGGTATGGTATTACGACACATCGTTCGCAGACAATAACGTTGGCGACAACTGTCTCTCCGGGCGCTGTGGCGGTTTATTCCTGCCCGTTGATGCGCATCCTGAGTTATTGATGCGCCCTGACGGCATGGTCTGGCGTCCGCGTGTTCAGTCATACGATTCCACATTTGGTCTTGATAAGACCGACAAGATCTTCTTGAGCATCAATGGTGTGGGTCAATGGTATGGCGGCTTACCGGCCAATAAGATATTCGATGACACCAAGAGCTACTGGGTAGCTCCGAACCCCGCCATTGGAAACTATGGCTGGGCAAGTGTTCCGCTTCCTGGCTTTGGCGTTACCATTCGTGTGAAGAGTATTTCTTCACAAGGTAACTTCATGCAGGTGGAAGTAAACAAGTAAATGCTCTGAAAATAAGAGCCCGCCTTGTGCGGGCTCTTATTTTTTAACTATGCAAAAGAGTGGAGAAAGACAGTTTGGAAAAGTCCACAGGTGCGGGCGAGGAAAGAGGCGGTTAGGTTCGCGGCCAGCATGGTGGACATTAATCCAATATCCCATTTATGGGATATTTTAAGGTAGCCCTCTTGTATTTTTCAATTCACCTTATATAATGATATCTGTTGTCGTATTCCCCAAGATCAAAAGGGCAAACTCATCGCGAGGTGAGGACGCAAAGTCATGGGTCTGTACATGAGACAGACCGCCAGACTGCTGAGGATATTTTTCCTTCGGCAGTTTTTTTTATTAACTGCCAACCTTAGGAGGTTGCTCAGAAAACAGTTTACATCATGGAACATTCCACCGCACAAGTCAGTATGTATTTCAGATGGTACTATAAATTTTCACTCAGAGGATTCAAAGGAGATTGAAATGAAGAAAGTATCTATTGCAATTTTACTTACAGCTGTTCTGGTATTGAGCACCTTCGGTATTGCGAGTGCAGTTACAGATGGAAATCCCGATGGGGATGGACATCCTTATGTTGGTTTGCTTCTTTTTGATGTAGACGGTTCACCTGCGTGGCGCTGTTCTGGCACCTTGCTTTCTCCCACGGTTTTGCTTACCGCAGGTCATTGTACTGATGGCGCCACTGGCGGCCGCGTATGGTTTGAATCTGATATGCAACAGCCCGGCCTTGGTTATCCGTTTGGCGGACCCACCAGCGTTGAGTTCTGCGGAATTGCCACTCACCCTCAATTTCATGAAGGTTCTTTCGTGCTTCACGATGTGGGCGTTGTAACCCTTTGCGAGCCCGTTGAAATGGACACCTACGGTGTGCTTCCTGCTGTCAATCAACTGGATCAGTTGAAGACAAAACGCGGTACACAAAATGTGACCTTCACCGCTGTTGGCTATGGTCTTCAGCAGAGCTTCCCGGATGCCGCTTCGTGGCAGGAACACAATGTTAAAGTCCGTATGGTGGCAACCCCCAAACTGAACCAGATCAACGTGCCTGGTTTCACGGGTGATTTCTCCCTGTTGCTTTCCAACAACGCCAACACAGGCGGCACATGCTTTGGTGACTCTGGTGGTCCAAACTTCCTGGGTGACAGCAATATTGTTGCAGGCGTGACTTCCTTCGGTATCAACAGCACTTGCGCTGGAACGGGCGGCGTCTTCCGCATGGACAGACAGAACGTCCTCGACTTCGTAAATTCATTCCTCAACTAATATATAATTTCCACACAAAAAACACCTGCGAAATTTGATTTCGCAGGTGTTTTTTGTGTGGAAATTATTCTTACAAAATATCTATCAGTTGCTATTCATTTTCTTATACTCCAGATTTAACATTAGCCCATTGACATCAAACAAAAGGAGAAACAAGAACATGACACTCTATATTCAACCCTATCCATTTCGCCGCGTGGCTCGCCGTTCGGTGGAGCAGCAGCAACCACAGCAGCGCTCATTGGGCGTAAACATCCGTGAAGAAGATGAGGCCTATATTCTTTCAGCGTTGGTCCCTGGCTTGAAAGCCGAAGACCTGAACATTCAGGTGCTGGAAAATGTAATCAACATCGAAGGAGAGTACAAAGCCGATGAGGCAGAGTATCTATTGAGCGAACTCCCCCGTGGAACTTTCCGCCGCACACTGCGCTTACCCACTCAGGTGGAAGCTGAAAAAGTGGAAGCAAAGATCGCAGATGGTGTACTAACCCTGACCCTGCCAAAAGCCGAGTCTGCCCGCCCCAAAAAGATCAAGATCGCGGTTCAGTAAGTACCAGCAATCAAGCACATCCTGAAATTAATTTCAGGATGTGCTTTTTTAATCCACGCCACGCACAATGGGATGAATCTGTGAAAAAATTAAGCCTGCCTATCCATGCAAAATCAGGCAGTATAATTCAGCCATTCTATTTTGGAGAAAAACCCGTGCGTGTTAAATATTTCATCACCACAGCTTTAATTCTTGTCATACTAAGCGCCTGTGGCGGAAACCCCACAGATATCCCAGCCCCCACTGTTGTGCCAACGCATACAGCACTGCCAACTGCCACCATCATCCCCACACCCTCCACCCCACTGGCAATTCTCGTACTCCCCGCAGACATGGCAAAAAGCGAATCCGATCTTTATCAAAAGACCGTCTACGATCTTGCTCAACAGGCAGGCTATCGTTTTCAGGTTCGGAATGCACTGACAGCCGAAGATGTTGCAGACAGCACACTCAAAGTGGTGATCGCATTACCACCAGACCCAGGCGTTGCCGCATTGGCACCCACCGCACCCAACGTTCAATTCCTCACGGTTAACATTCCCAATATCACTGCCGCAGGCAATGTCAGCGTGCTGGCACCTGATAATTCAGTGGAATTCCCCGCCTTTCTCGCAGGCTATGTTGCCGCCATGCTCACCGAGGAATATCACATTGGCATGATCATCCCCAAAGATGACCTCGATGGCGCCCGCGCTTTCAATGCCTTCAAGACAGGCATGAATTACTATTGCGGGCTATGCCGCACATTCTACCTGACCCAGATCACCTACCCAACCTACGTGGAAATCCCAGCAGACGAATTGCCCGCGCGTTACGGCGGCTATGCAAACGTACTCATCAACGACCGTGACGTCGACACACTTTACATCTACCCGTCACTATCAGACCCTGAATTCCTTTCCTATCTTGGAACCACTGGCGCCATGCTGATCGGCACAAACGCACCAAATCCACGCCCAGGCGGTTGGGTGATGACCATTGAACCAGACACCATCAAAGCGATACAATTAGCCTGGCCCAATCTGACCTCCGGACAAGGCGGCATGACGGTTCAATCCCCACTCGGGCTTGGAGACGTAGACCCGGCATTGCTTACGCCCGGGCGTGCGCGCCTCGCCCAGGAAACATTGGACGCATTGCTGGCTGGCCGCATTCTTCCAACCACCCCATAAACAACTATTTTTACGAATAAAAAAACGACGGTGCATAACCGTCGTTTTTTGTTAAGAATTTACCTGTAAATTTAAACCCTTTGCGTAAGTGGTATTGTCCACTCTTGTTTCACCAACCACGCCATCGATTTGATAAACAACGTCATTGGGCTGATCGGAGTATTGATCTGCTCGTCCACGCCTGCCTGATAATAATCAAACACATTCTGGTTGTCGCCCGCGGGAGCAAGCAGAAGCAAGGTCCCATCTGTGGAAGCGCGCAACTTCCTGCACAGGGATAATAGTTCACCCTGGGGAATATCCAGGTGCAGCACGATCAG
>JAVBXV010000352.1 GCA_030824405.1 Anaerolineales bacterium
AATGTGTTCTTTTTAGAGCGGCGAGAAATGTGCCTATCTTCTTCTATATCATCTTAATTTACTTGCGCTTAAACGCTTTTGTCCATTGACTACAATAATTTCAGGTACACGTTCATCTCCAGAAGAAGCTACTTTGTGCAGTTTTTTTAGCTTATCGATTTTACGTTTGTGTGGGCCAGTTTGAATTACGAGAAAAATGCTATAGCTTGTTTTTTCAGCTTTATTGTATGCTTCTAGTTGTTTTGTGAATCCATTTAACAGATTGGTGTTGTTGGAATACTTGATTTCGATATTTACTTTTGCCTTGTAACCGTAGCTTATTTTAAAGTCAACAGGACCTGATCCTGCATTTGGTTCCCTATTTACATCAATGTTGTTGGCTTCGCAATAAGCATCTGCTACGCCAAAGAATATCAATTGAGCGGCACGTTCATGCTTTAATTTTCGTTTATCTTTGTATAAAAGATCATTAAGTCCATTGTTTTCAATTAATTTTTTGAAGTGAGTACATAACTCCAAGGCCAATGGATAAATTTGTTTTGCAGACATTTTTTTGTATCGCGATAAATCTAATGGAAATTGGTCTGCACAGTTATGGGTTGCGGAATACCAGGATACTTCTCCAAAAGGGTCAACCTTAAAATCGTAAGCTTTTCCTTGTTTAGCCTTATATTGCATCAATAGATCGCGTAGAGCATCGGGGTGATCTAACAGTACAGCTTTTAATTCTTTTTTAGGGACTTTAGTAGTTGCTTTCTTCCAAGTTTTTCCAATTAGTTGGTTTACTTGTCTTCTAAGGATTGCATTATGTCTGCAAACAGTATCAATTTCGCTCCACTCATTTGCCACAGGAAGCCTGCGTAAAATATCTTTTGGCAGGAGAATTACATACCTATTAGTTTTTTCGTCAAACGGGATATCAAAAACATTATTTTCAAAGCTGTAATTGCCACTTTTCAGTTTGAGTTTCTTAGTCATTCTTTGTGAATAACCAAGTAGTTGGTTTATGATGACGCTGGCTGTCATGTCACTTATTCGATCTGCTCCAATTCCTTCTTCAAGCAATCCAATAATCTCAAATAGTTCAGGCTCTTTAATGCCCGAAATAACAATTTCCCTTGCAGTTTTGGCAATGGATGCTGCTAGTTTTGGGCCTATAGCACTACCTCTTACACTTCCAGCTGAGTAACCTAAACTTAGTTGAGGTATTTCTTGAAATGTTAATTTCTTAACGGCTTGACGCCAAAGAACATCCGAATCGTTAGTTGATTGCCGTAATATCTTTATAACATCTGAAAAGTATTTCTTGAAAACGGTGTTGGCTCGATTCATTTCTCTGGAGGATGAGCGTACTAGTAAGTGCGGATCGATATAAAGTTTAGTGTCAACTTCTATAAAGCCATTAAATACTCCTGCGTCATCAAAGGCTTTGGCTGAACTTCCAAATGCAGCGCTGTATCGTCTTACCATTATTTCCTCCTCATGTACTCATCTTATTTATACTTTTTGAAACCCTTCACCAATTCGGCAAACGATCTCGGCGAATACTTCTCGAAATCTTCCTGATCCACAAACACATAATCGTAGTGGACATTATTCTGCGCAGCATTGATATCTTCGCACCATTTCTTGAGGCGTTCCATCTTGAGTGGGACATCCAGATCTTCCAGCCCTTTAGTTTCAATAATGAATACTTCCTTCGGGTTGGTTTTCACCAGAAAGTCGGGGTAGTAGTTAGAGATGTCACCATCTGCGTTGACATAGTCAATCCTGAAATTGACGGCGAAGTAATTCTTGGCATAGGAAATAATGTCTTCGCATTTTTCAAGATAAGACGCGAAGAGTAATTCTAGGTGACTGTCTCCAACAACCTTGTTGAAGACGCTTTTTTGTGCAATCAGGAAACCTTGGTCTTTGACCACAAACGGGCGAGTTTGTCTGAGCTTAATGTAGTCGCGTATCTCAGCGCTGCCTTTGTCTTGAATAGTTAGGTCGTTGATCTTTTTCTTGAATGTCTCGATGATAGTTTTGGCGGCTTCAAGTTCGGAGAGGTTGCGGAGGGTGTTCAGGTCGTCAATATCCACAACGGAAGTAAATAGATGTTGCGAGATGAATTCCTTGACCTTGCCATATAGCACGTCATACCCGCTGACAAGGCGCAGTTCCTTCATGATGACCTGTGCGAAATAACCGATCACGCTGCGGTAGTCGGTAAGGGTGGCCGAATCAAGGTGGGTGATGTGATTGATCTCACCCGTGGTGATGTCTTTGAAGATGATCTCGCGCAGCTCTGCTTCGGAGAACCTTTTATATTCAAGTTTCTTATTGCCAAAGGATCCAACGGCAAGCTCTTCGAGACGCTTGTATTCTCTGTAAATGCGCGGAGTAAGAACAGGGATCTCAATATCCAGTTTCTCAACATCCTTTTTGGTGTTCTCGTTATCCACTTCAATGACCATCGGTCCGTTGGGTTTTGTGCCTGTACCCATCGGCCTGCGTTCGAGTTCCACGCCTTCGCTCTTGATCGATTCGACAAAGTCCATGAAGGCATCTGTGCCAACCACGCTAACGTATTCGGTAATGTCCGTGCCTGGATACATGCGGCGCAGACCACGACCAAGGGTTTGTTCAGGAAGGATGTTGCTTTTGGAGGAATAAGCGCGTAAGCCAACAATGGTGGTGACGTTGCGTACATCCCAGCCTTCTTTGAGCATCAGTACGGAAACGATCACTTTGTAGGGGCTTTCCCATGTGTCGATTTGATTGGACTGCTTGCGAAGTTTTTCGAGTTCTTCCTTGCTTTTCTTTGTGTCTGACTCTGAGATCTCGCCGTTGTTGTTGGTGTGAATGACCAGCACGGCATCTTTGAATTCGGGGTAGGTGTTTTCCAGATAAGCGGCAACATCATCACAGTTTTTGGTGTCATCCGTCATCACGAAAAGAACCGCTTTTTTGCCGAGCTTCTCATGTTCAGGATAGACCTTGCGCCATTCCTCCACACCCAGCGAAATGTAATCACTGTATTGTTCGGTGTACTTGGCGCTTTTGCGTTCGACTAGTTTTGCGCGACTGGCTAGGTCAGGGAGGACTGGGTGCTTGACCACGTTCTGAATGATAGCTTCCACGAGTGGATAATCACAAACAGTTTGAACGAAGATCGCGCCGTTGGTGTGTTTAGGCGTGGCCGTCACATCTAATTGCAGGGAAAGGAATGTATCCTTTTGTTTCAAGCGGTTGTGAATATCTTCAATGGACTTGAACCATGCAAGACGGCCATCGTGGACGTGGTGCGCTTCATCGTTGATAACTACCAGTTCATTGATCTCGCGTACAATGACGCCTAAGTCCACTTTGGATTCATTGGTCTTGCCTGTGGGACGTGTGCCGAGAAAATAATCTTCAAGATTGTCATCTTCAAAGGACGGCTCGGTATCATTGCCAGTGTAGACTCTGTGAATATTGGTCAGGAACAGGTTTCCCGTTTTGCGAACGATGGACACATCATCCTGAATGTGCAGGGTCATTTGAAAATCATCCTGCCAGTTCTGGCCTTCATAGCCGTTATCAGGCAGGAGGGGATCGGCAAAGAAGATCTTCAAGCCATCGAAGTCCGTTCGCAGACGGTCAAGGACAATGATGTTGGGAGCGATCAAAAGGAAGTTGCTGGCGAGGGTTGAATCTTCTTCATAGAGTTTGTGAAAATAGCACCAAGTGATGAAAAGACTCATTACCTTGGTTTTGCCACTGCCTGTTGCCATTTTTACAACAAGCCTGAGCCATTCTTCATCAAACAGACTGGCAGAGACAAAGCCTGATGCATCGTAACGCATGAGGTCGTATTTATCTTTGACCTTTGCAACTTCGTGCAGATAGATCACGGTTTCAACGGCTTCACGCTGGGCAAAGTAGTATTGGAACTCGCTCAGGTTGTCGTTGATGTGCTGGCGTTTGAACCACCAGTTCAGCAGGGCTTTGCTGGTATTGCTTGCGCCTTCATATTCGTTGTCACGCCATGTTTTTACTTCCCTGCGGATCTTATTGACGAAGGGTGGTACGAGTTTGTCGTAACTAGTATCACGCAGGTCTTCATCAGCGGGAAACCAACGATGTTCAGGGTTGAGAATGACATAAGGTGAAGTTGGGAAAGCAGGATGGATCGCCATTATTTACCTTCCACATGTACGTCAATGATTTTCATGGTGTCGTTCCCGAAAATATCCACAACCTTAACGGCGATCTTGCGCCGCCCTGCAGGGACTTCATGTGAGGGGGTCTTGAGTTCGAGCGAGCGGTCTTTTTTGGTACGGAAGGATTGCCATTCATTTTCAAAAATGAAATCACCCGTCCATTTTTCTTCGAACTCTTTGCTGGCTTCATCTTTTACACGAATGACCTCACGTTTATTCTCGAAGTCAAAATCCACAGCCCAATAATCGATCCAATCGGTCCATTTTTTGGTCAACACTTCCTTGGTGACAATGCCTGCCTTATCTTTCGAGACCTTGATGATCTTGCCTCCTTCCACCACGATCTTATTCGCACCGTCATTGAGGGCTTCGGCTGTATCTTCTACCGAGTCTTGTGAGTAGAAAACCGAGAAGTCGGTCAGTTCCACTGCCACGCTGTTCTTTTTAACAATGGGCTTGATTTCGATGTACGAGACATCATGAAAGACAACTTGATTCTTTTCAATGGCGCGTTTGTCGAAGACTTCACGCGGAATATATTTGAGCGCAAGATCAATCCCTTTGGATTTGGCTTCTTCCTGTACGTTGGGGAACAAGCCCATTTCAAACTCAAAGGCCAACACGTCCACACGCGAAATGCGCTTCTCTCGGCACTCCGAAATGATTTCCTCAATGAACAGACGCGTCACTGGTAAATTGACTGGCCCCACAGCCACCATGCGCCCTACTTTCTTGCCATGGAAAGAACGGAAGGCGTCTGCGCTTTCGGCTTTGTAGGCACGTAGAATAAGTGCAATGAAATCCCGTTCTCGTTTTTCGAGTTGCATCTTTTGCTCTTCTTCACGCAAGTTCAAATTCACGCCAATATAATGCGCCCGTTCGTACTTGCCGAGGTTAAGAATTTCAAATGCCCTAAAATCTTTTCCTTCAGCCTTCAATTCACGTTGTACACCAATTAAGCGTTTGCGTGTTGTGTGAACGGCAAATTTCCCTAAGTCTGAACCTATCCATTTGCGGTTGAGTTTTTCGGCAACCGCTAATGTTGTGCCAGAGCCACCAAAGAAATCTGCAACAATGTCGTTTTCGTTGGATGAAAGAGAGAGTATTCTTTTAAGTAATTCTTCGGATTTTTGAGTTGGATAATACAATTTTTCTGGGTCGGTCGGGCTTGTAATTTTCTTTACATCTGCCCACCAATTATTAACAGGAGTTCCTTCTTCTCGTAACTTTGCGCCTTCTCCTTTTACAGCCGTTCTGCCCCTTTGCTGTGTACCTTCAGAGTATTCTCGGTAAACAGGGTTGTAAATCCAATTGTCACCTTTTGAATACCAAAAAATATCATCGTGCTTTTTTGGCATTTCCTTTTTGGGAATTCCACCGCCGCTATAAAGATATAGAATATGATTTCTTAGAGACTCTTTTCCGAATATTTCATCCAACATCAATCGAATGTACCCCGATACTCTATAATCACAATGTACATAAATACTGCCATCATCTGCTAGTAAATCCCGCATAATCATCAGGCGTTCGTAGATCATAGAGATAAAGCTATCAGCACCTTTACCCCAAGTATCGCGGTAGGCGAGTTCTTCCAATACGTTGGGACGTTTTGTAAAAGTGTCATCGCCAATTTCGATGTCCATTGAAAAGTCTGCGCCCACATCAAATGGTGGGTCAATGTAGATCAGTTTTATCCCGCCGTTCTTTTCAATCTCTTCACGCATGGGACCATTTTTGAGGGAGGAGAGGATCAGTTTATTGTCGCCCCAGATCAGTTTGTTGGTCCAGCCTGTCTGTTGGCGTCCGCGTGTATCGAAAAGATCCAATTGCATGGAGGCGTCAGCAAGTCTCTCGGCACGAGGTTCATCCACTTGTTCGATGACTTGAAACGGCAGAACGATATTGGTCACTTCGTTGCTTTTGCCATTCCAGATCAATTCCACTTCGCGCTTATCGTCAAAAAGCATGAAGCGGTATTTATCAGGCAAAGGTTTGTCGTTTTCGATCAGCTTGAGAATATCGCGTTTTTCGTTGTCAGTAAGTTTCATTATTTAGCTCTCTCTTGTTCCAGTCTATTTATGGTTTTCATAAATAGACTGCCATTAATACTGATGCAATTATGCCGACTACAGAGATGATAATTGCCCAAACAGCAATTGATCTTTCTTTTGTTTTATTAGCCTTGCCTTCTAATGCATCAATTCTTTTCTCTGTATTAACAACTTGCGTTTCCAAGTTGTTGAATTTCCCCTTGGCTTCAGTTGCTATCATAATAAATTCAAGGTTATCTTTGATAAAAGCTTCAACTTTTTTTAGGGATTCTTTTTGTTGGTCAAGCTCAGAAACTTTAAGTTTTAATTCTGTAATTTCACCTTTTATTATGTTGAGATTTATCTGAGTCGTCGGTTGTATAGTAAGTTCCCTTTCCAGGGTATCTAACGAATTGTTGAATGCGTCTACGGTTCCGCTAATAGATATGTCGGTAGACGAAATCGCTTCCTTCATCTGAGTTAATGAGTAAAGATTGTCGGCGCCAAAAATAAGGAAATTACTAAGCCTTGAATCTTCAGGATTAACATTTCCATGAATATTTATTTTCGGATTGTCGTTTTTTTTCTTTTTTGCCATTTTTTATTCTCCCTTGTTTCGTCGTTCTGGGTCTGTAAGAAGCATGAAGCCCAGTGGCAGCACAATAATTATTATATAGACTATTTCCCAATCATCTTTCACATTTTGCGGAAGCAGTGGGATGGTTACAGCCAGGATCGCCGCGGCGATCACGAATATTTTTTCGCGTTTAGTAAGCCCCAAGTTGTCTTGCACTATGCCCTGACCCAATGTGCTGTTTTCTTCCATTTGCGTGGACGGAGCAGGAAGAGGGTGAGGGTCGAGAACATGAATGCGGTTGATAAGACTGCAAACATCTTTATGGGATGTTCAGGAAAGTTGCGCGAGGCTACCAGGTATGTTGATGTAAAGGCGAGCGGGGGGAAGATGTAAAGCTCAACGAAGTGCAGCATGTTCATGGCAGTCAGAAATGAGTTGCTTATTTTGCGCCTGGCGCGTAAAGCATAAACGACCAGTAGGACATACAGGGCGCGAATTTCGGATGAATTTTCAAGAGCCTTATGGAATCTGTTTTTCATTCTTACCTATAATGGAGGTTGCTTCCCCGCTATGGATAATTATTTTGCAGGTTTTGCGTTTGGATTCTTTTTGTAATATTCAGCTCGCTGTTCGAGGAGCGCGATTGCAATTTCCACGTCGCTGTCGGGAAGATCGTCAGCCAGGTGGGCAAGTTTTCTTTTGATGGGGGATTGTTCAATTTTTTGGGGGAGTATCCCAGCCTTTTCAAAGACCAAATCAGTTGGGAGTTTGAGCGCATGAGCTATGGCTTCCAGCGTTTTAGTACTTGGCTTTCGCTCTGCGCTCAAAGTTCGACTTATAACGCCTGGATCAATACGAGCTAGGCGTGCAAGCTCAACAGGCTTTATATCCCTGTCAGAAAGAGTCTTTCCAAGCCACTCGGCAAAATCAATATTTGTCATTAGACAACTAATCATATCAATTACGCAATGCCCTAGGGCAAATAAAATTTGTCCATTGACAAATAGTTATAAATAGTTATAATGTCATTTGTCAGTTGACAACAATAAATTGCAATAAAGCAAAAGGAGAAGGCTATGACGAAGGTCAAGAAGGACTCGAAAGACGTTGAAAGTCAGCTAAAGGTTGTGCTGGAAGCGCCGCGCTACAAAATGATTCCAGTGGATCAGCAGACGTATGAGCGGTTGGTGGTGTTGTGTCAGGCACAGGGTCGCAAGCAGGGTGCGAAGGTGAAGCTCTGGGTGGATAGTGAGTATGAAGAATTTCTGAAGGTGGAAGGGGAAGTGGAAAAGCAAGGTTCATCAAGCCTGGTGTCTATCACGTTGCCTGATCCGAAGATCAATTAAAGATGTTTTAGGGCTTTTTAAATAGGACGAAATGTTTACCAGCGAAATCACTATGGAGTTTGTACCGCTCCCAACAGAAACAGAAGAAGAATATTGGGCGACCATGCGGTATTTCGCTGAGGTTATGTTCTCTGACCTGACCGCTCCCGTGGCGGAGTTGGAAGCGGTCAGTGAGTGAAGAAAAGATGAAGCAGTGGCGTGCTTCATAGAAATAAATATACAGCTAATTCCCGAATCTGTCAGAAAGTGAGGCGTGATATGTGCAAAAGAATTCGACCTGAGATCCTGTTTGTAATCATTATTTTGGGAACGATCGTTTTAGTGGTGATGATATGGAAATAATTTCGGCTCTTATAGCAGTTGTGATCATTGTGTGCGTGGCTTTGTTGTTTGGGGAGTTTCGATATATGAAGGCTGATGCCCAAAATCTTGAGAAGCGTGTCGAGAAGTTGGAGCTGGCTGGCAAGCAAAGATTACCTGGCAGGTCTTACGAAGAGATTCTGGACGCGATGGCTGCGCTCGATGCACTTGAGCACGAAGAGCAATTCAAGAATGACCTACGCCAGAATGCAAAGGCTCATCTTATCAAGGCAATGACTGTTGGCACAAAACGTGAAGGTGAATAGATGAATACCCAAACCCAAAACGCTCCGATCGTAACTCTCCAGCTTCACTGGCTGGATCAATTCCAACTCTACCTGCAGGAAGATCATCGTAAGGTCACACGCCGCCAGCTAAGCGCGAAATCGATCAAGCTCGCTGTGCAGCACGTCCGTGTCTTTGGCCTTTGGTACGAAGCCAAATTTAGCCAGGCGTTTGAACCCAACCTCATCACAAACTATGACCTGCAGCTCTATCGTAAGGATTCCCTCGATCTTGAAAGGGTCAAGGCCGCCACGTGGAATTCCCGTCATTGGGCGCTTGGCTTGCTTTGTTCCTGGCTCAGCCTTTCCACACTCATGGAAGATCTCGAACAAAAGGCGCAGGTTCGCGCCTCTACCAAGCACCGCGCCCTCACAGACGATGAGTATCACCGCCTCATCCACACGATCGAGCAGGATCCACGCCGTGCCCTTACTGCATTCGAATGCCAAACCGCAATTCGTAACCGTGCCGCGGTCATGCTTATGCTTGCCGCCTTGCGTGTTGAAGAGGCGTCCCTCGTCACAGCAGGCGATGTCACTATCAACGAACGCAGTGGGAATGTATTGGTCCGCAACGGTAAAGGCAGCAAAGAGCGCACTGTCCCATTGCATTTGATCGCGCGACAGGCACTCGCTTCTTATCTGGACCTTCAGCCTACTTCTGCAACTCTGCTCAATCTTTCCACCCGAACATTACAGCGCATCGTCAGCGAGCTGGGTCAACGCATTGGCGTGCCCGATCTCACACCGCACTGGCTGCGCTATACCCACGCCAAACGCCTCGAAGCCAATGGCACTCCCATCGAAGCCATACGCGACATCCTTGGTCACGAATCGATCGAAACCACCCGTCGCTATCTTCGTTCCTCGATGGAAGATCTACAGTCCGCCGTGGAAGGGGTGATGTGATGAAACCAGTTATTTGTTTTGCGTGTATGGCGGATATCTCGAATCACAAGCGCTGGTTTTTTTGCGCCAGTCATATCTATTGCTCTGGCTGCGCTCCCGTTGGCAGTCTGGTATTTGGATAACAGGAAGGTGATGTGATGGCAAAAGAAAAGTTTGTTGAGCATAAATTCAACGCCGCGAGCCTGGCAGTCATTGAGACAGCGAACGGCATCTTGAATGAATACCGCGCGATGGGCTATCGCTTGAGTCTGCGCCAGTTGTATTACCAGTTGGTGGCGCGTGACTATATAGAGAATTCGGTCAAGTCATATAAGCGTGTTGGCAACTTGATCAGCGATGCACGCCTGGCTGGCTTGGTGGATTGGGACATGATCGAGGACCGCGGTCGTGAGACTGTGATTCCTGTGGCATGGCGCTCGCCTGCGCAGATCGTGCGAGCTGCAGCAGAGCAGTTCCGTGTGGATCGTTGGGAAGGCCAGCCTTGCCACGTGGAGGTCATGGTCGAGAAGGATGCGCTCAGCGGCATCCTTGAGCCTGTGTGCAGAGAGATGCATGTGCGCTTCACAGCTAACAAAGGTTACAGCTCGTCATCTGCGATGTATGAAGCTGGCAAGCGCATTGCTGATGCGCTTCGTGTGGGGCGATTGGTCCACCTGTTTTATTTAGGCGACCATGACCCAAGCGGAATTGATATGACGCGCGATATTCGTGAACGCCTCGGCCAATTTGCCAAGAGCAAGAAGATTAAGGTGCATCGGTTGGCCCTCAACTATGACCAGGTCGAGCAGTGGCAGCCACCAGAGAATCCCGCAAAGGATACCGATAGCCGATACCAGGCTTATGCGGATCAATTCGGCGAATCGTCCTGGGAGCTTGATGCAGTTGAACCACGCACGCTCGCCAGCCTGGTGCGTGATGGCATTCAGGATCTCATCGAGCAGGATCAGTGGCACGATGTCATGCGCGAAGAAGAGCGAATGCGTGATGAGTTGCAGGGCTTTGCCGATGAATATGAACATAAACAGGATGGTGAGTGATGGCGAAGCGCATCAAGCTAGTTACAGAGTTCAAGGCTGTATATATTCCACTCCCACCAGAGATGGTGGAGGCTCGTCGCGCGGGTCTGCTGTTGCTATTGCAATGGATCAAGGACGATTTGATTTCAAATCCCGATGAGTATGAAGGTAGAGACGGCGAATAAGTAACCGCCAACATCACAGGTGAGAAATGCCAAGCCAGAAAATGCCAGCTCGTTTCGCCCGCCGCGCTACCAGTTTTATCAGTAGTAGAAAAAAATCCCATTGTTCACCTTATTCACTTGCGGGTGGGCTTGCGGGCGGGCGCATCACCAGAAAAGCGCGGCTGTGTCAGTAAATACACATTATGCGACACAAAGGCCGTGATAGCGGCCATAACTGGCGGTTAGATTGGGCTACAAGGCAGAGATTTTTTGTCGCATAAGGTGAGCAGGGTAGGGGGGCGGGGGTGTTCGGCGAATTGTTTTGTTTTTGCGGATAGGCTGGTGTCCGCACGACTTTGATAGTTATAAAAATTCTGGAAAAACGCTGGAGAAATGGTCTATGGATAACTTCGTGGCAGAGTTGAAAATACGGATCAGGATCGAGGATGTGATCAACGAGACTGTACCGCTCGAGCGGAATGGCGGGCGAGGGTTCACGCGCGGTTCCCAGCGCGGCGCTGGTGAGCACAGTTTGGTTGTGGATCTGGATGGGCAGCGCTTCGCCTGGAATGGCAATCCCGAATATGGCGGAGGCCGCTATAACGATGTGATCACATGGGTGATGTATCGTGACCGCGTTGACTTCAGACGAGCAATCGAAACGTTGGCTCGCAAAGCGAATATGGAATTGCCGAAATGGGATGAAGCGCAGCAGGTGAAATATGCCGCGGTGCGCAAACAGGAAGATGTGCTCGAGGTTGCTCAGCGGATCTTCGCGGAATGGCTTTTGAAAGACGATAAAGCCATGGCATACGCGCGCGGTCGTGGATGGTCTGATGAGACGATCAAGGCGGCTGGTTTGGGTTTCACGGGCTGGGGAACGCCTGCTGAATATGAACTTATGAAAAACGCCATTGCTACTGCTGCGGACATTCACTCTGCGGCGGCGGTTGCGGTGCTGGGGCTGCAGGGCGGTGTGGAGGCTTGGTGCGAACGGCGCGAGATCACTCCAAAACAGAAGTGGAAAGATAACGATCGGATCCCGTCAATGTTGGGTTGGAAGGACAAATTTGGCCTTATTTACCCATGCATCTATTTTGGGCGAACTACTTATTTGTATCGCAGGCATTTGATGCTGAACAGTGATGGCACTGAGTTGATCGGCTCGGATGAACCAAAGAGCTACAACTTACCGAAGGAATTGGTGGGCGAACGTCAGTTGTTTTTCAATCATAAATATGCGCCACGTGCCGAGCGTGTGATTCTTGTTGAGGGACCTGGCGACGCAGTGACGCTTGGGCAGTGGGGTCTGGATGCCGTCAGTATCGCTGGAACAGCCTGGGGTGATCACGAAGCGGATCTGCGGCAGATGAGATCACAACACGAGGCGTTGTATATCGCGTTGGATGCAGATAAGGCGGGCCTGGCTTCGGTCCGTGGGAAGAATGATGAGTGGCCGTTGGTTGAGATCCTCGGGCCGATGTGCCGTGTGATCGAGTGGCCTGAGAAGGACGCTAACGATTGGTTGAAGCTAATGGCGAAGGCTGAAACTACACAAGAAGACCAGGTGAAGATGGCGACGCAGCAGGTGGGCATGGCGAAGCCGCTGGCTATTGAGGTGGCGAAGTGGGCAGGTTTGCAAACCGATGACCATTCGAAGAGCAAGGCTTTGACGCGTGCTTTCCAGGTGATCGCTCAGATGGGTGATGAGAATTTGATCATGCAATATGCGGCAGACTTCCTGGGCGCGTTTCGTCCACTGGGAGATACCGTGAAGGGTGTGCGCGAATTCACTCGCTTGTTGAAAAAGGCAATGGGTAAGAACGAGGAGGGCGATGAGAAGAATGAAGAAGCTATCTATACCTATGGCGGACGAATCGGAGATTGGCTGCTTGAATATTGCTATGACGAGGAAACGGGCAAGGCGCGCTTTGCATACCGGGACCCGAGCGGCAATGTGGATGAGGCTGATGATCTGTTGATCGATGGAAAACGCTATAAGCCGAAATGGCCTGACGACAAAATGATCACAAAAGGTGCGATCCAGTTTCCTTCAGGGCTGGCACGCAGAGACGATGGCACGATCGATCGCAAGAGCACACGCGAGTTGACCACCATCATCGCAATTACGATCCGCAAGAATTATTTATTCAAGGATATGAAGTGGCCGCAGCTCGCATCGTATTGGGTGATGGGCACCTGGCTTTATGACAACTTCAGCGAATTGGTCTACCTGCGCATGGTTGGTGATGCTGGAGCTGGAAAGAGCGCGTTGCTGAATTTGATCGGTGCGATGTGCTACCGCTCAATCAAGATGAGCGGTGCAGATAGCGAATCAACGTTCTTTCGTGTGGTGGATGATTTTCGCGGGACCATTCTTTTTGAAGAAGCCGATCTTCCTGATGGCAGCGGTGCGGATAACCCGATCGTGAAGTTCGTCAACCTGGGTGCGATGAAGGGCAATTACATCTATCGTAATGAGGAATTTATTGATGGCGAAGGTAATAAGGGCTGGAGGCCAACGCCATTCGAAACGTATTGTCCGAAGATATTTGCCATGCGCGGCGATTTTATGGACAACGCAGTTGCCTCGCGTGCGATCAGCTTGAAGCTGACATCTGCAGAGACGTCCGAGCTGCGCGATGCTGGGATCCCGCTGCGATTGAGCCGTGGTGTTTTGAAGAGCCTTAAGCGGATCCAGAATCTGTGCCTGACCTGGCGTTTATATGAATACTCCCTACAGGAACGCGAGCTGGGATGGGATTTGGTAGATGTAGAAATTCCTGCGCGCTTCAACCAGGTCACTATGCCAATGAAAAGTTTGGCGATGAATGTGGATGGGACGCGCGATGAAGATTTTGTAAATCAGATCACGATGCTATTGCGAAGCCATTATCAGGACATCGTTGGTGAAAACTCTACGACAAAAGAGGCGCGCGTGGCAGAGGCTATCTGGAAGATGTACATCTACTCTGATCTGCGGTCCCGTATGGTGATCAAGGATGACGGCGATATCTTCATCAAGATCGGGGATGTGGCTGCCATTGCGAACAACATTATGGATGAGATGAACGATGAAGGCGCTGACCTGCGCGTAAAACATGACGACGGCGGCGAGGATGGGTCTTCGAAGAAGAGCAAGAAAAGCTTTGAGGTGTCCGCTCAGAGCGTTGGAAGGATCATCCGTGAAAAATTCCAACTATATATTCCACCTCGAACAGGAAAGGGTATTTACTTCCAATGGGATGAAGGGAAGATGATGGCGATCGGAAAAAAGTTCGGTGCGCTGCCAGAGGCTGAGAAGATCGAGAAGGCAAAGCAGGAAATGGCGGCGTTGCGGGCTAAATCCAAGGCGGCTGCGGCCCAGCTGGTTATCCCTGGAGCGGAGGATTAGTGAACTTGTGAAGAGAAATATCCTCCTGCGATACAAAACATTATGTTTTGTACCTTCTGCGCGAAATCCTCTTCACAAGTTCATTTTGTCGGAAAAATGGTGTTTTCAAGGCTTTTCACCCTGCTTTTGTTCACTTACTTCACTATTTACTATCTATATATATATGAAGAAGTGAATAAGAAGGGGTTACATGTTGACAGTATGCGT
>JAVBXV010000052.1 GCA_030824405.1 Anaerolineales bacterium
GCGTACAGGGAGTTCTGCTGCGGCCTGCAAGGTATCTTCATCCTTAACCATGCCAGCAAGCAGGATCGAACCGCGTAAACTGACATCCATGCGGGAGAGACTCAGGATGCCATCTGGTTTCTCTGCAATATTAATCAACAAACCTGTATCAATTTTGCCGTTTCCCCAAACACCCTGGATCAAGGCCCCGGCAGTTTGTATCACAACGCCGCGCCCTGCGATCACTTCAATAACCGTGCCAGGGACGCCAGCGCGCAATTCTATTTTCGATTCGCTAGTTTCCATTAAGACCTGTCCGTTGCCCACTGCAACAACAGTTCCTTCACGAGGGGTACGCACGGTGCGCGGGAAGAGTCCCTTGCCTTTTGCGATCTCTGTCCCAGCGGCCAGTTTTTCTCCCGCCTTGCATTTGACCATACGTTCGGCCGCAGCAGGGGATAAGTGCAATGTGCTGGCAACATTGATCAAGACATGTTCACGAGACCATTTTGTCTCTGCAACCACATCCATTGGGCCCACTTTTTGATTCAGACGTACGAGAACATTTCCTTCAAAAGGAAGGAGTCTTTCACGAACAATGGAGGTAAGTCCAACTATGTGATTTACAGGTGCCTGCATGTTCACTCGCCTCCGAGAGACCAGTTCCACTTTTTGATGAGTTCACGACGGCGAACTCCATCTGTGGGAAGGTTGAGCGGGCGTCCACGCCCATCGAATACAACACCGAGGGCACCGCCAGCAACAGTAAATCCGTCGCGGGGGGGGCGGCCAGGGCCGAAGCCAATATCGACACCGCGCATCAGTTGGATGGTAAGTTTGCCAACTTCACCGCTTGATAAAGGCAGAGTTTCAAGGCTACCATATTTCAGATCCACGCGTGCTTCAGTGCCATTTTCGTAGGTTAGTTTTGCGCGCAGAATGGATGTTCCATACGCAGCGGAGGAAACCACTGGTGAAACCACAGTGCCCACGCTTAAGAAGGCGCCCGATTCCATGACTTGAACAGGGAGTATATTATTTTGCGAAGCGGCTGCGCCCAAGAGGGGCAGTAAATTATTTTGATCGAGGATGACCGTGGTGACTCCAACAGGCTGGAGAGAGTCGAGGAGCAGGAGCAGGCTTTGGCCGGGGCGCGAAGCGTCGCTCAAGGCGCTTCCTCCTGCCAAAATGGGTTCAAATAATGGAGTCAGATTCGGCTTGATGCGGGCAATTTTCCGCGGGAAATCAAGGCGGGCAGATTGCATGGCAAGGTATAAGGCCTGCCGCGCAATGGATTGTGAGATGGCGAGGTCTTCCTTGGTGGCGGAAATCGAATTTGGATAAAGCGCTTTCTGGTGGATGTAATCGCGAAGGACGCCTGTGGAAATATCAAGCGATGACCAACGCAATATATCTTCAAGTGTGGTGTAGTTCAACAGGTCGACAAGGTTTTCGCCGAGCCCAAACTGTGGATATACATTCAGCGTGGACGAGCCTTTAAACCCAGCGGCAATCACTGCGGCGGATGCGCCAAGATCAACACTGAGAATGCCTTTGCTTGAAGCATATACCTTGGCGAGGAATCTGACCATGCGGCCAGTGGCGTATGCGGTGGGCAAAATATGACCGCCAGACCACAGGTCGAGCAGGTCTACGCCTTTGATCTGGCGTTTGCGAATGCCAACGAACATGTGGGCCAGTTCACGCTCAGCGGGGTCGAGATCTTCTGTTTCAAGGGACGGGCGAACATTGGGAGCAAAGTGCAGGGAGGATGAAAAAGACCCAACCAGGCTTTTAACATCCTCTTCCATTTTGTGATTGCCAGCAAATAATACGGCTGGGCGTTTTTCTTCGGGAAGAAGGAAACCTGCCAGGCCGATGGGGTCAAGCAGTTTATGGATCGAGCGCGATGCGCCGCCATCTGTGCCGCCGGTGATAACAACAAGGTCGGGGCGCAAACGCAGAATACTGTCAATTTGCTGTTCGGGTTTGCGCTGATCATTCAGTCCGATCGTATCCACCACGCGAGCATAGGTGGAGGCTGTCAGCCGCCGCGCACTTTCGATTGATACATCTTTGAGCAAGCCAACGACAACTGCTTTGAGGGTTGGGCCTGCGGAAAGTGTGACGATCATCGCATCCACACCAGACCCGTTCGCCTGGCTCGGCGTGATCAGCCCTCGCGAAGCATCGAGCATGGTCCTGCCTACAATGGCTTGCAGGCTGGCAATGGCATTGCGAACGCCTTCACTGACATCCTTGAACGGCGCTTCTGCGGTGGTTGGGGCAGTACCCAACGCCAGAAAGCGATATTCGCCTTCGACCACATCGAATAATACGGCGCGCGTATTTGCCGCACCAACATCTACTGCGAGTAATGAATTACCATCAACAAGTGAGGTAGGCATAGTTAAAGGAATTTCCCGATGAAATCGATCAGTGATGACATTCGTTCAATTAAGGCGGTCAACGCGGCTGCATATACACCCGCAAAGACAACGCCCAATGTAATACCAATGAAGATGCGCCCGATCCATGAAAATATCTCAATAATACCCAGGCGATGCATGGAGCCATCCGGGCGGGGACGGGCGCCAAAATGGAAGTAGGCCAGAGAGAAGATCGTGCCGGCAAGAATAATGCTACCGTTGCCGATCACTTCCAGGATGTTGATATTGCGCGCAGAGGCGGCATCCAGATCAAACACAGTGATGGTACCCATCACCTGTGGAATCAACGTGCCACCCAGAGCGCCAGCAATGGTCACTGCCGCGCCTGCACCCACAAGGAAAGCCATGGCAAGGCGCCCGGCTCCTGCAAGGCGCGGAGAAATCTTGAACAAGATCAACAAGGCGCCGATGAAAGGCACGACCAATAATAATTTCTGTTCAAGCGGACCTGAGA
The DNA here is from genome assembly GCA_030824405.1 of Anaerolineales bacterium. Lineage (GTDB taxonomy): Bacteria > Chloroflexota > Anaerolineae > Anaerolineales > Villigracilaceae > Villigracilis. The sequence continues at coordinate 2,884 of JAVBXV010000052.1, forward strand.
TCAAAGGGATGATCAGCCGTGGAAGAAGTACCTGCCACCAGACCACAGCGGCAATATATCCCGCTGTAACACCGGTGAAAATATAAATGGCAATACGAAAAAGCGGATTGTCCCCGATGACGTAACTGAAGATCATCAGAGTGAAAACAAAACTGGCCAGGCCGAATATCAGATCGGGAGAAGGCATCATATTATCTTCGCTCCCGTGCGGCACTGCGATCACGCAAGCCCAATGCCATATTCCATAAACCACCGATCACCATGAATGCCATCGCCACCAACATGGAGATGCTGTAGGCATCCCAATATTTTCGCGCAGTGCCAGGGCGGCCTGCGTTATTTTGTTCAAACAATGCGCCTCCATACAAACCACTGACCAAACCATTAACCTGCCCTGAGCTGTAATAAGGCTGGATCATCGGTGAGGCTTGCGCGCTCGAGATCACAACAAAGGGAACGGAGCCGCGCATGGAGGCGGTCTGCTCAACCCATGCACGCGCTGAATCGGCGTTATCGGTCATGAGGATAACCGCTGCGAATTGCGAGAATGTGGATACTCCCTGTACGGGAGCAGTATCCCATGCAGATTGGAGTGAGATGTCGTACGGTGTGGCATAGGCTGGGTTCTGCGAGAAGGCGCGAATTCCCATCACACCACCGGGCAGATATCCCAAATTCAGGTAGCTGACCCTGTTCTCGTACCCGTGCCCGGCCAAAGGTCCAGCGATGAAGCGTTCAGTCAAAATGCCGCCAGTCTCGCTGGTGGAAATAAATGTCAAACGCGGATGACGCAGAAGCAGCATTTGGTCAAAGACGGGCGCGGCCGCAACTTCCATTTCAGCCGCACGCGCAGGTTGATAGTCTGTTGCCACCAAGACAGGCGCGCCTTCTGGAATGGCCTGGATCACCTGTATAGCGCTGCCAAGTTCGGCAGGCATGCCCAACGGCATGGAGAAGATCTGAGTACGAAGACTCAGCATCAGTAGAACCGTAGAAAAAACAACAACAGCAAGCAGCCAACGCAATCCACGGGAAGCCACCAACGGCAAATAAGATGCGATCGGTACCGGCTCGGCTTCTGCAGCAAGGATCTGCTCAAGCAGTTCCGCGTGCATCTGCTGTTCTTCACTTACCTGCAATCGAATGGAATAAACCTTAGGCTTGCTTGAAGGCGTATAGCCCGGCACTGCCGGGAGCACACCCTGCAAGCCAGATAATGCGCCGCGTGTTTCAAGAGTTTGCTCTCCCGCCGCCATGGCCGCGGAAGAAATGGCTGCACTACCCTGGTCCACTGGGCGCATGGCCTGCACCCATGAAGGCAGTTCACCCGGTGAGATCGCATCGGCACTGGTGATGGCAGTTGGCGTTGATGAAGGAGGCAGATCAGATGCAGTTGAAAGCCAATCTGGCATTTCCTGGAATAAGGAATCGTCAGCCTTGTCCGAAAAGGCATCTGCAGAAAAAGCAGGAGCGTCAACTGATTCACTGTCTGCCTGCATGTCGGTAGTAAACATAGCCTCAGGCTGCGAGGTTTCTGAAGACTTGAGACTGGAAAGCCAATCAGAAGATTCTGATGGAGCGGCGGCCTCGGCAGCAGGCTCTTCAAAAATGGAAGATTGCGGCGCTGCCGCTTTCAACCAATCAGGAATATCGCCAAAAGAAGGTTCTGCTTCTCCCAATGGCTGGGTGTTTTCAGCAGGCTGCGAAGCGGAAAAACCTTCCTTGCCAGATAACCAGGTCGGCACACTTACCGCCTCGGCGTCATCATTCTTCAACCACGCAGGAGTCTCACCCTGAAACGATGGCTCTTGCGGTGCTGGCTGCTGCAGATCTTTCATCCAATCATTATCAGCATCAGCCGCGGCAGGTACAGTTCCAAATTCTTTTAACCAATCTGGCGCATTATCTTTTTCTGAGGATGCACCTTCGGTCGCTTCGCTCTTGTCCGCGCCTGTTTCCATCCATGAAGGAATTGCTTCACCCAGGCTTTGACCCTGTGACTCAAGCGGCGCTCCCTGGTTGGTAAACCAATCTGGCAGACTTGCAGACTCATCTGATTGTGAAGATGCACCCGCCTGCTCTTTGCCCGCATTTGCATCGGCGTCCATCTGACGCAGCCAATCGGGAGTGTCCCCACTAAACGAGGATTCTTTATTCGCATCGTCGCTTGAGACTTTGAACGGCTCATCAGTACCAGATGCATAATCCTGCGCACCCAGATTCTTCAACCAATCATCATCGTCAGCAGATTGTGCATTTTTCGGTTCGCCAGCATTCTCTGACGCATATGCGTCCTGTGCGCCAAGGCTTTTCAGCCAATCAGAGTCTTCCGAGGGTTGTGCATTTTTCGGTGTAGCTTCAGCCCCCGCCTGATAACTTTGTTCACCCAGGTTCTTCAACCAATCAGAATCTTCTGAAGATTGTGTATTTTTCGGTTCAGTTTCAGTGCGCAGCCAGGCTGCCAATTCATCTTTTTCAGATTCAACAGGAGCGGCTTGTAAGTTAGCCAGCCAGTCTGGTGTCTCTTCTTGAGAATTATCCTGTGCAAAATCATCTTTGCCGCCAAGCTCCACCCTGTGTGCGTCAGATGATTCTGGCGATGATTTTTTATTTTTGTGCGACACGCCAGTAATGCTGGCGAGCCAGTCTGGGGTTTCATCTTCGTCTTCGCTATCTGCTTGAGATTGAAGACCAGCTAACAGGTCGGGTGGTGAAGCGGGAGTCCGCGATTCGATCGGCCGCTGCGGCGGGCTGTATTCATTTACAGAGCTTGCAGAGTCGGCTGAGTCATCTGGCATAGATTGCCCGGTATTACCGCGCGCATCCCTCAACCATTGCGGCAAGATCGGTTCAAGCTCGGCAGTATTTTTCTTTGTTGGAATTTGCCCCGGAGTGATGGGAGTGTCAGCGTTGGATGAACCAGCCACAGGATGCAGGCGAGATTGGCAATACTGGCAAAACTCGAGGTTCGCCGCATTACTCTCACCACAAACAGGGCAATTAATCATATCGGCCATTACTGCCCCCCATATGGACGGTCAGCGCCAAAGAGTACACGCAAACCAGTGGTCAACGAACCCAGAGCAACGCCGATCAAAATTCCGCGCGCGCCGCCCAGGGCCAGCACCTGTGTGATCCATGGACGGATCAATGTGCCGATGAAAGGTACGTCGCCAAAGGGCAGTGTGGCAGAACCAAAAATGATCAATGCCGCGGTTACCAGAAATACAATGCTCATCACGTCTGCGCGGCGGCGTAAAAGACGGATCGCCGCATACAACAAACTGACCGTAAGCACACCCATCAAGGCGGCTTCAACTGGAACGATAATACCGTCAAGAACCAGGCGCATGGCTGAATGTCCCGGCCCAAGGATCATGCCGAACAACAGGGTTGCCACTAAAAAGATAATGAGGAAGGCGCTATAGATACTGCCTTTTTCACGGCGGCTGATCTTATCCGCATGGACCATGATCAAATTGAAGACACCCACCAAGGCAGCCATGCCCACAAGGATCAAGGCCCAATTCAATAGAAGCGTTTGTAAATCAACAAAGGCAGGAGAAAAATATCCTGCCAGAATAATAATTCCAACTGCAATGGCGATGATCGCAGTAATAACGCGCATTAAATAACTCCCACAAATTTTGCTGCAGCGCCGCCCAATAAAGCAAGAATAACCAGCCAGCGCAAAATATCCTGTACGGTCAGGCTGGCCGCATGGGTGGTTCCAGCGCCAATATATGCACTGGTTGCGAATAATTCTTCACCGATCAACACATCCTGTGTGCTGGCAAATAAAACCGCCTGACCGGCAAGATCATCACTTGCGCCGATCACAAGCACATTTTCACGGTCTGATATATCTGTGATCAAAGCTGCTTCCGGGCCGAAATGACCGAGCATGAGGTTGGCAGATACATTTTCATTCTGAATGATCGGCATGGCCCCTGCTGCAAACCCAAATGGACCAAACCCGGTTACACGTCCACTGGTGGGGACGTACAACTCACCTACACCTGCAGCTTGATACCCGGCTTGCAAAGTATCCTGCGCCAGCAACCCCAGGGACGGGTCCCCAGCGGAGGCAACTGGCGGCTGGTCACTTACAGAAGTTCGTTCGGCAATATGGCGCAAGGCTGCAAGGCCTGCCAACGCAGAACCAGCGCGCGCATTTAGCAATCCGCCATAGCCAAGCAAAATATGTAACCGTGTACCATCTTCCACACTCAAACCGATGGCACGATATAAATTCGTTAACGCAGGGATTTCACGTAATCTTGCAGGAGATTTTCGCTTCCAAAATGTAACAGCCAGGAGAAGGAAAGCACTACTTAAAAGGATTCCAAATTCGATCATTGATCTGTCCCTCCCTGAGTCAAAAAGGAAGCAAATGCACGCGCTTCACCATCTTCTTCAAGAGTTTCTGCAAGCGCAGTCAACTGGTCACTCTGCACAAAGCCGCGGCCAAAATAAAGCGCCTGCGCCCCAAGCAAAGCAAGAGGACTTCCTGCTTCAAGGAACGAGGCGGCTAGTTCGTGAAGTTGATATCGGCGCAAGGACTCAGCCCAGCGCGGCCAAAATTCGCGCGGTGACTTCATATGTATTTGTGAGTATAGCATAATTTCAATGGCGGCCTGCATCGATATGGCATGCTCAAAGCGAGAAACCGTTACAGGTGAGTTGCATTTCAGTCTGTGAGTATCTTCTTTAATAAACAAACTGTCTCACAGGCTTTCACATTTCGAAAAACCTATGAGACAGTTCAAGACTTTACGGTGCGATCGTCGTTCCAGACGGGATCTCAATGTCTTTTGGAATCACTACGATGCCATCACGAACGTACCATTTTTCATTGTCGATGTCCGTATTACGCGGGAAGGGACGGATGGTCACATTGCTTCCAATGCGCGCATTTTTATCCAGGATCGCGCCTTCAATATGGCAATTCGCACCGATACCGATCGGCTCTCCTTCTTCATCGCGCTCGTAATAATCCGAGCCCATCACAATACTGTCCTTGATCACGCATCCTGTTGCGATCTGGCTGCGAATCCCAATGATCGAGTGGGAAATTTCCGATTTCAGAATGCGGCTGCCTTCCGCGATCAGCACATCCCGCAGATTACTGTCTTCCACAATGGAGCCGGGCAGAAAACGTGTATCAGTATAGATGGGAAGTTTTGCATCGTAGAAATTAAACGGCGTTTCCGGGGTGGTAAGCGCCAGATTGGTTTCGTAAAAAGAGCGGATCGTTCCAATATCCTGCCAGTACCCGTCAAAATCAAACCCATAGACCGCATGAGATTTGATCGCTTCCGGGATAATGTCACTGCCGAAATCATCATGTTTCGGAAAGTCAGTCAACATATCGATCAACACTTTTGTTTTGAACATATAGATGCCCATCGAGCCCAGGAAGGGACTCTTCGGGTCATCACGGCTGATGAAGTTCTTTTGTATCTCAGGATCTTTGGGCTTTTCAACAAACGAGGAAATACGTCCATTGGCTTCACGCTTTAATATCCCAAAACGGTTTGCCTCTTCTTTAAGTACTGGCTGAACCGCCACTGTAATATCGGCCTTGTTGGCCCAATGGAATTCAGCCATGGCCTTGTAATCCATGCGATACAAATGGTCACCAGCAAGGATCAAAACATTCTTGGCCCCAGTGGACTGTATCTCAAGGATCTGCTTGCGTACCGCATCAGCAGTGCCCTGGTACCAATCGGCGCTTTCAAGTGTTTGCTCGGCGGCCCAGATCTGTACCCAGCCCTGATGAAAGGCATCGAAATTATAAGTACGGGTGATGTGACGGTGTAATGACACAGAATTGAATTGCGTCAGCACTGCAATACGAAAAATCTCTGAATTAATACAATTACTAATGGGAATATCAATGAGGCGGTACTTACCCGCTATCGGCACTGCGGGTTTGGAGCGCATCTGAGTGAGCGGATACAAACGCGCGCCCCGCCCTCCACCCAAGATCACGGCCAGGATATCATTCAACGAGGGCATAAAAGCCTCCTGAAATTTTCCGCTTACGCGGGAATGACTTGCGATTACTTTATATTCTTCAAATTGCGTATTCTGTGAAAAATGTACACAATTGGATATACCAGCAAGATCACTATGTCGATCACGGCAAAGAGCAGATAGATCTTCATTTTATTCCTCCGTTCGAATTTGTGAAAAAAAACTTCACAAATATCTACGTATTTGCAACGCCGTATGTTGCCTGTGGTGTGATTCTAAAGCGACAAGGGGACACTGTCAACATAAAATAACCGAACGTTCTCCAATTCAAGAGAACGTTCGGTTATAATTCTGCAGTGCCGAAGGAGGGAATCGAACCCTCATTCCCGTAGGAACACGATTTTGAGTCGTGCGCGTCTGCCAATTCCGCCACTCCGGCTAATTGCGAACGCAAGTATACCACTCCCAACAATAAGGTCAAGGAAATCCCAAAATGCGGATTTGTTATCCCACCTCAAGAACAAGGACAAAATGAAGCTAGGAATTATCGGACTCCCCCAATCTGGAAAAACCACAATTTTCAACGCACTCACCCGCGGCAACACTCCCACCACAGCATCCGCAGGCCGCATCGAAGTTCACAATGCAGTTGTGGATGTACCCGACCCGCGCGTGGATACACTCTCTGACATGTTCAAACCGAAGAAAACGATCTATGCCAAGGTGACGTATGCGGATATTGCGGGGCTTGAAACTGGTTCGGCCAAAACGGGCATTTCCGGGCAACTGTTGAATCAACTAAACCAAATGGACGGCATGATCCTGATCGTCCGCAGTTTCCTTAACGACAGCGTCATGCACCCCTCTGGAGCTGTGGATCCCTTGCGCGACATGGAAACCATGTTGAGCGAACTCCTGCTCAACGATCTGATCGCAGTGGAACGCAAATTGGAGCGCCTCGTTGAAGAACGCAAAAAAGGCAGCACAGATAAAGTATTGAATGCGCGTCAGACCGAGTTGTTTGAGAAATTGCACAAAACGCTCTCTGAAGACAAACATTTAAGCACAATGGAATTCACAAGCGAAGAACAAAAGGAACTTTCCAGTTTCGGCTTGCTCACACGCAAACCGATTCTCGTTGTATTCAACCTCAGCGAGGGACAGGAAGAGCCGCAGATCAAGATCGACCGTCCGTGGGTGGCATTGATGGGTAAACTCGAAATGGAAATTGCACAGCTCGCACCAGAAGATGCGGCAGTTTTCATGGAAGAATACGGCATCAAGGAACTCAGTTTGAAGAAAATGATCAACCTGTCCTATGACCTGCTTCAGGTACAAACTTTCTTTACCGTTGGTGAAGATGAAGTGCGTGCATGGGAAACCCGCCGCGGCGCAAACGCACAGGAATCGGCTGGAGAAATTCACACCGATCTGTTCCGTGGGTTTGTTCGGGCGGAGGTGGTGGCCTACGAAGACTTGATCAGCCTTGGGTCGATGAATGAAGCGAAGGCCAAAGGCAAGTTCAGGCTTGAGGGCAAGGAATACCCAGTCAAGGACGGCGATATCATGCACGTCCGATCCAGTTTGTAAAATCATTTTATAAGGGCGGACATCCGCCCTTATTTTTTATAAAAGGAGAAAAGCATGGCTTATAAACTTTCCAAATGGAGTCTGGCTTCGTTGTACCCTGGGTACGAGAGTGCAGAATTACAAAGCGCTTTCGACATGATCGAAGAGCAGGTTACTTCGTTCGAGGGCGTGCGCAGCAAGCTCAACGCGGACATGCCCGCCGACCAGTTCGTGGAAGTGTTGCGCGCCAGCGAAGAAACTGCGCGTGTGGCAAATAAGTTATATTCGTTCGCAGGGCTTTCATTCACCGCCGACACACAGGATCAGGCCGCACAATCTTTGCAATCACGTGTGCTGCAATTCCTGGCGGAAGTGGAGAACCGCACCCTATTCTTCAGCCTGTGGTGGAAAGAACTGGACGAAACGAACGCGAAGCGTTTGATGGAACCCTCTGGCGACTATCGTTATTATCTTGAAGCGATGCGCTTGTACAAACCGCACACCTTGAGCGAAGCCGAAGAGAAGATCGTCAACATTAAGAATGTAACGGGGTCGAACGCGCTGGTCAATTTATACGACTCGATCACGAATCGCTACACATTCAAGATGGTGGTGAACGGCAAAGAAAAAGAAATGACTGCGGCAGAGTTATTTTCCTACCGCTACAGCACAGACCCGAAAGTGCGCGCCGCGAGTTATCAGGCGCAATTCAAAGTGTACGCAGAAGACGGCCCGATCCTTGGGCAGATGTACCAAACCCGCCTGCGTGACTGGCACAATGAGAACGTCAATTTAAGAAAATTCAAAAGCGCGATCGCTTCACGCAATTTAAATAATGATATTCCTGATGAAGCTGTGGATGCGTTATTAAGTGTGGCGCGCAAGAATGTGGGCATCTTCCGCCGCTATTTCACAATGAAAGCCAAACATGCGGGCTTAAAGAAACTACGCCGCTATGATATTTATGCGCCCGTTGCCGCCTCCAAGAAAACATATAGTTTTGATAAAGCCGCCAACATGGTACTCGAAGCCTTCGCGGCGTTTGACCCCAAAGTTTCAGCATTGGCAAAGCGCGTGTTTGATGAGAACCGTATTGACAGCGAGATCCGCAAAGGCAAACGCGGCGGCGCATTCTGCTGGTCTGTACTGCCAGAGATGACCCCGTGGGTGTTGGTGAATTATCAAGGCACGGGCCGTGAAGTAGCCACGCTCGCACACGAACTCGGTCACGCCATCCACTCCATGCTGGCTAGCCATCACAACACATTCACATTCCAATCCTCTTTGCCGCTGGCAGAGACTGCATCCACATTTGCAGAGATGATGTTGATCGACAAACTGCTCGCCGAAGAGACGGACGAATCAGTGCGCCGCGACATTCTCTTCAAACAAATGGACGATGCGTACGCGACCATCATCCGCCAGTCTTATTTCGCCATGTTTGAAAAACAGGCGCATGAAATGGTGCAGAAGAACGCATCGGTGGACGAACTCTCTGCGGCTTATCTCGAAAACCTGAAAGATCAATTCGGCGATTCACTTGAGTTGAGCGATGAATTCAAATGGGAATGGGTGGGCATTCCGCATATTTATCACACACCGTTCTATGTGTATGCGTATGCGTTTGGTCAACTGCTTGTGCTGTCTTTATACAAGCAATTCAAAGCTGAAGGCGAATCTTTCAAGCCAAAATATCTCAAGATCCTTTCTGCGGGCGGCTCGGAAGCGCCAGAGAAAGTTTTGAGCGAAGCGGGCATCAACATCCGCGACCCGAAATTCTGGCAGGGCGGTTTCGATGTGCTTGAGAAACTGGTCAGCGAGTTGGAGAAATTGCCCATTGCGAAAAAGGCAAAACCCAAGCCAGCAGCGAAGGCGAAGAAGGTTGTAAAAGCCAAAAGCAAGGTTGTAAAGAAAAAGAAATAAAATAAAAACGTCCTTTCGAAAATTCGAAGGGACGTTTTCTTATATGTCTCTGACCATCAACAGTTCATCGTAATAGACATTGTTATAAAAAATGACCCGCGGTTCAACACCATACACGCGAAAGCCTGAACGAACATAGCTACTGATCGCCGCGGGGTTGGTAGCGACCACACCCAGCTTAACAAACTTCATCGAACGATCTGCCGACCAACGCACGCATGCTTCAATCAACTGACCTGAAATATTTTTTCCACGCCACGCAGGCTGAACATACACACCCCAAATATAGCCGCCATGTTTCATCTTCGTATGTTTATTTCTGCCAATACCTGTCATGCCCACCAAAGCAGACCCAGCCACCGCGACAAAGATGGCATTATCTGGCTGGCCTGTTAATTTCTTTTCCCAGTCTGCCACGCTATCTTTGGATTCTTTTTCATAGTCGCTGCCAAAAGCTTCGGGGCGATCTTGAAGCGCTTCGAGTCTTAACTCGCGCAGGGCTGCTGCATCTGCAACATTCGCCTCGCGGATGATGATCTTAAGATTTTCCATATTATTTTCCCAACGTCTTCTATCGCCAAAGGGGAATGCGTTCTGGAATTCTCTCATCACCCATTTCGAGGCATACCTTTTTAAATCGCGGATACGCGCCCATCCACTTGAGGTCGCCAAGATTTTCTTTTAATGGAACATCCGTCCGCAGGGTGGATAGTTCACGGTACAACAATGCATCTTTATAATTTTGTTGAAGATTTCCAAGAAGGGTTGTTGCACGCCCGATTCCCAGACCCAGCTTGTTTGGGTCATTGGGAATGGATTCAATATGCTTAAATTTTGAGAGAACCGTCGCAGTGGACTTTTCTCCCCAACCTTGAATCCCTGGATAACCATCTGCTGAATCTCCTACAAGAGCAAGAAAATCAGGGATGGATTCAGGGCCAACGCCAAACTTTTCGGTCACCCCTTTTTCATCAAGGATGATCTCGCGGCGGCGATCCCAGCAGACGACTCGTTGTCCGTCCACCATTTGCGTCAAATCCTTATCCACCGAACAGATGACGATCTGCTCCACGGATTTGGCTTTCTTGAATCGTGCAACAGCGGCGGCAATCGCATCGTCCGCTTCAAACTTGACCATCGGCCAGACCACCATTCCCAAAGCGGCTATTGCCTTTTCAGCCAGCGGAAACTGATTCAAAATGATCGGGTCAACACCTGCGCTCGATTTGTAACCCTTATACATCTTATTGCGAAACGACTCGATCACATGGTCAAACGCAACCGCAACATGTGTCACTTCAGGGTTGGACAAAAGTAAAAGCATGCTACGCAAAAATCCGAGCGTGGCGCCAACTTCCATTCCATAAGGAGACCTCTTCGGCGGCGCACCAAAGTGAGCGCGAAACAATTCGTAGGTACCATCCACAAGATGTATTTTCATCTGACCACTCCGTTTACACTTTCTGTAACTTGATCAAATCTTTCAAGGCTTTCTTCAAGGCCGCGCTTTTTAATTTTATATCCTTCATGTCAAAAAAGTAAGCCATACGCCTGTCTGCATATTGCCCTTCCAACAATTCACTTTTTACTTTGGATATCATCGGGTTATGAAACACAAGATGGATGCGTTTTTCTTCCCGCAAGTTAAAGGTCACCAAATACTCACCTCTATAATTAAAGGATGGAGCATTCCATTTAATTTCTTCGTTGATGTCTTTATTCACGCCTTTGATGATGCTTCGCAACGCTTCCACCTCCGCCTTGAGCGGGTGACTGAGATTCTCAAGAAATTCATCCACCTTATCAGTGCGGCTGACTGGCGATCCCTTCTTCTTTTTCGGCGCGTCATTTGCCGAACCTGCCTTAAACGACAATCCTTTTTCTTTGAGTGTCTCGCGCAATATGCC
>JAVBXV010000303.1 GCA_030824405.1 Anaerolineales bacterium
AGGCCTGAGAAGTGCAGCGCTCGAACAGTTGACTTCAATTACACAATTAAAAACCGCCGAAATCAGCCTATGGGTTTCTACGCTTCAAATCAACCTTAATCTAACATCGCAGGATGAAAATTTGCTTGATGCCACGAATGCGATTCTTCTAAACCCTGAAGAGGCAGAAGCCACAAAAACAGCCCTGCGAACAAAACTCAACACTTCAAATCAAGTAACTGGTTATTTTGAAGAACTTTTTATCCTTGATGGAGAAGGAACGGTCATCCTATCCACAAACACATCACAGGAAGGGAAGATATTCTCAACCCAGGCTTTCTATCAGGAAGGCCTGAAAGATTCCTACGTTACCCCTCCTGTCTATGATATATCACTTTCAAAGTACTCGATCATATTTTCGCGGCCGATCAAAAGCGGAAGCGGAAGAGTGATCGCAGTTATTGCAGGCCGTGCCAACCTGGCAGTATTAGACCAGATCATGATCGAACGTGCTGGTTTGGGCGAAACTGGTGAAACTTATTTGGTAGGCGAAAATTATGCATTATTGAGCCAGTTACGTTTTGAAGATGCAAAAATCGGTGAGACCTATATCCGCACAGACGGTACAACCGAGGCCATAAAATCACAAGCTGCAGGCACAAAACTCTACAATGACTATAGAGATACCCCTGTATTAGGATCTTATCTCTGGGTACCTGAATTACAAGTCGCTATTATCGCTGAACACGATCAAAGTGAAGCCCTGCAGACATCGAATCAGGCAATTGCAATTACAGCAGGCTTGATCCTCCTTACACTGGTTATTGCGGTCGCTGCTGCATATCTAATGACAAGAAGTATTGTCAACCCAATCACCGAACTTGTAACGATCGCGGGGAGCATCGCTTCAGGAAATCTTGAAGCTGACGCAAAAGTGCGTAGGGAAGATGAAATCGGCGTGCTTGCCGCCGCATTCAATACAATGACCAACCGTCTGCGCGAACTGATCGGCACATTGGAACAACGCGTAGCAGACCGTACAAAAGCGTTGGAAACTTCCTCTGATATCAGCCGCCGCCTTTCCACCATCCTTAACTTGAAGGAATTGGTAACTGAGGTGGTGGAACAGGTAAATAACGCCTTCGGCTATTATCACACTCAAATTTATATGTATGATGAAGCCAGTGAAAATTTGGTAATGGCTGGCGGTACAGGCGAAGCCGGTAAATTAATGCTGGCCCAATTCCACAAAGTTGCAAAAGGACGCGGTCTGGTAGGCCGTGCAGCAGAAAGCAATCAGTTCCTGCTGGTATCAAACACATCACAAAACTCCGAATGGCTGCCCAACCCATTACTCCCTGACACAAAATCTGAAACAGCCATACCAATTTCGATCGGTGACCAAATTCTGGGCGTGCTGGATGTACAGCATAACGTTGTAAACGGCTTAAAACAGGAAGATGTTGTCCTCCTCCAGTCCATCGCCAATCAGGTCGCAGTCGCGCTTCAAAACATTCAATCCACAGAAATTGTAGCCAAGCGCGCCGCTGAATTACAAACTGTGGCTTACATCAGTACCGCAGCAGCCACCATTAGTGATGTCCAGAAAATGCTGGAATCCGTTGTACACCTGACCCAACGTGGGTTCGGACTGTATCACTCTCATGTCTTCCTCTACAATGAAAACACGAACGAACTTGAAATTTCCGCCTGTGGTTGGAAAGAAGGCGATGAACATGAAGGTACACATGGCACCACTCATATTTCGCTGGAACAGGAACAATCCCTTGTAGCACGCGCAGGACGTACCAGACAGGTTGTTATTGCCAACAATGTACGTGATGACGCAGGTTGGCTTCCCAATCCACTCCTTCCAGATACCGCATCTGAAATGGCAGTACCCATGATCGTCGGCAATCAACTTCTAGGCATATTGGATCTGCAATCGGAAAAACTAAATGCCTTCACTAGTGAAGATGCGAGTATCCAAACCACACTTGCATCCCAGGTAGCCACTGCCTTGCAGAATGTACGTTCCTTCATAGAGGCGCAACACCAGGCTGAACGTGAAAGTACAGTAAACCTTATTACCCAAAAGATCCAAAGCTCAACCAGCGTGGAAGCAGCTCTTCAAGTAGCAGCACGCGAACTGGGGCATGCGTTGGGGATGAAACCAACGATGATAACGCTGGAACCCGAGGCACTAACTGGTGAGCGCAAGGATGATTAACCGAATGAATTACAAATCTATTTCATCCTTCTGTAAGTCAAAAAATCCACTGGATTTGAAATCAACCATTACCCTAGTCAATATTAAAAAGGATAATTAACATGAAAATATATCGCCTATTTGCACTGATCACAATTCTCGCTACATTATTGATGGCATGTGCCTCTCCTGCCGCGCCGGTGGAAACGCCCACCACAGCCCCCACTGCCATTCCCCCCAAAGCCTTTCGTGTGGCTGTAATCATGCCAAGCTCTGTCAATGATGTGGCTTTCAGTCAAAGCATATACGATGCTCTTATCCGCATTCAGAATGATATGGGCGGCCCAGAAAACATGGAGTTTGTGTACTCTCAAGGTATGTTTGTCATCGAAGATGCAACTGCGGCTCTCCGCACTTACGCATCCAAAGGCTATGATCTTGTGATCGCCCATGGCTCACAATATGGCCCATCCGTACAAGAGGTAGCTCCTGAATTCCCAGAGGTCAGTTTTGCATGGAGCAATTCTTCCACGCCCACCAACCTGTCTAATGTGTTTGATCTGACAGCCTCCGCCCAGGAAGGCGGATATGTCAATGGAGTTTTGGCGGCCAGCCTGACCAATAGCAAAATTATTGGTGTGGTAGGCCCGGTTGAGGCTGGAGAGTCCAAACGATATATAGATGGTTTCAAGGCCGGCGTAACAGCAACCAACCCAGAGATTCAGGTGAATGTGAGTTACATTGGCTCTTTCTCTGATGTGGTTAAAGGCTCGGAAGTGGCAACAGAATTTATCTCTTTAGGCGCCGATATTCTGACAGGTACCGGTCAAATGGTCGTTGGGCCAATTGGCAAAGCAAATGAGAGCAAAGCATTGTGGTTTGGTACACAGTCCGATCAAACCACCGTCGCACCCAATATCGTAGTGGCAAATCAGGTCTATCATTGGGAAGTGGTGCTCAAAGACGTAATTGCAAAGATTCAATCAGGCATCCTGGGCGGTGAATCTTTTGATATCAATCTGGCAAACGGCGGTGAAGTCATGGAATACAACCCAGGCTATGCTCTTCCTGCTAATGTCAAGGCATTAGGCGATAAAGCCATACAGGAAATCGCTAATGGCACCATTAAGATTACCCTGCCTTAACATATCATAAAGAGATTATCTTGCAGGCCATCACATGATCGGCCTGCAAGATAATCAAGAACTAAACTCGGCTTTGAAGACACAAGCCAGGGTAATGCTGAAATCGACCAATGGTTTTGGAGAGTAAGTTGTCAAATCGTCTGATATATCTTAATTCGCTAAAACGAAAAACTGTATTGTCCGACTGGAGTAACTGACCATGTCCATTAATAATAATCTGTCAAATCCTACTCAAATGAGTACACGCTCCGCTGAAAAACAAAAAGGCGGCGTAAAAGTATCGATCCGAACCAAAATCACCTTTTGGGCAGGGCTTTTTTTAACCTTGATATCTTTGGCGCTGGTCGGATATTCAGTGGTTACCTTACGCCAAACGTCCATCGATAATTCTCAAAAAGAGGCTTCCGCCATCGCAGAAGCGCGGGCTGGGTTAGTGAAAAACCAACTTGACGCCCCCCTGCTTGCAGCGCGTACACTGGCATATTCCCTCAGTGCGAATAAAGATACAGGTATCAAAATATCCTTATCACGCGATGAAGTTAATGGAATGTTGCGGAAGGTATTAATTGAAAACCCGTCTTTTCTGGGAACGTACACCCTTTGGGAACCGAATACGTTTGATGGAGTGGACGCCGATTACGTGGGGGCAGTAGCGCATGACAGCACTGGACGCTTCATTCCTTACTGGGTCAGAGGCGATGACGGAATTATCCATACTGAGGCACTGGCGCAATATGAAATCCCCGGTGTTGGCGATTGGTACATTCTGCCGCGTAGTAGCAAGCAGGAAGTCACCATTGCTCCAATTTTTCGCCGTATTCAAGGTCAGGATGTGGTTATCGCATCATTTATTATTCCAATCGTCCTGGATGATACTTTCTATGGAATTGCAGGGGTTGACGCACCAATTGGTTTCGTACAGCAATTGGTCGATGATATTGACTTATATGAAGGTTCTACCAACGCTGTTTTATTCACTGATACAGGCACATTGATTGCTGTCCGCCAAAAACCAGAATTAGTCAATCAACCTGCGAGTTTAATTTATGAAGACTTTGACAAGATTCAACCCCAATTAGGTTCATCTTTTACCAGATTAAGTCCTGATGGTAAGTATTTACAGATTTTTTCACCAATTGATGTTGGTGGAGGTGGAGCAGATCACTGGGTAATGGGATTGATCATTCCATTTGAAAAAATTACAGCTCCAGCCACAACTGCGGCCTTAAGAGAAGCAGCAATTGGCGCAGGATTAATCGTTCTTGCCTTGATTTTCCTCTGGCTGCTGGCAGGTCAAATTGTGCGCCCGCTACAAGTATTGACAAATGCAGCAACCGCCGTATCTCAAGGTGATTGGACCGTAAAAGCCAATGTTCATAGTAAAGATGAAGCCGAAGTGCTGGCAAATGCATTCAACACTATGACATCACAACTACAAACCGCGTTTAGTACTCTTGAACAGCGCGTGGCTGCCCGTACAAAAGATCTCGCAACTGTATCGACAATCAGCACACAAATAGCCGCCGTCCGTGATCCATTCCAAATGCTGGCGACCATGGTACATCTAACCCAGCGTGGCTTCGACTTATATCACGCGCACGTATTTACATACCATAAAGACAGCAACGAACTGCAAATTACAGCTTGCGGATACAAGGAAGGCGACGAACACGAAGGCACACACGGCACAACCTCCATTTCCATCTCACAGGAACAATCACTTGTCGCGCGCGCAGCACGTTCCAGGAAGCCGGTTATCGTCAATGATGTACGCAGCGACCCAGGTTGGCTTCCCAATCCACTTTTGCCAGAAACTCGTGCAGAAATGGCCGTGCCAATGATCGTGGGCGATGAACTGCTGGGTGTGCTGGATGTACAGGCAGATTATGTGGATGCCTTTACAGAGGAAGACGCCAATATTCAAATGACACTTGCTTCACAGATTTCCACTTCCTATCAAAGCGCACTCGCCTATGAACAATCCAAAGCGCAGGCGGATTTGGAATCGCTGGTCAATACCATCGGTCAAAAGATCCAGCGTACCGTCACGGTGGAAGACACGCTACAAACCGCCATCCGCGAAATTGGACTGGCGCTTGGCGCATCACGCGTCAGTGCCAATATCCAATCCAGCCGCGAGAATGTTACGGCTGGCGAAGGTAAAGGAGTTTAAGATGAATCTGGACAACCCTTCAACTCACCAAAATAGAACTGACGGAAACACAAAACCGTTGGATGGCACGTTCCGCACAGCGGCAATTATTCTCAGCGCAGCCACGGCGGTAATAGCGTTTCAGATTTTTCTGACTATGCAGCGGGCAGGCGCATGGCAAATGTACGCAGTCTCTGGCGTGCTTGGAATGTTCTGGCTGGTTAACGCAGCTGCTCTGGTCATTATCCGCCGCGGAAAGCCAGAAACTGGCAGTTGGATGATTATTATTGGGATGTTTATAGTCTTTCCAATATCAGTCGTATTCATTTCAAACGTCGGTTTGCTCTTCGGCATCACACTGGCTTTACTCACTTTTATCGTTGCAAATCAAACTCTGCCATCCAAATCGGCATGGCGTGCATTTTTCATTTCCATCCCGATAAGTATTCTGACAGCCAGCCTGGATTTATTGAATTTGGAATACCGCTTATTTAATCCAGAAATCCAAACTTTTGTCCCTGCCATTACCGGAGTGATCCTGCTGGCTGTAATTTTCTTTTTGATTCGCGAGTCCATAGCTCTGGCAAAAAGTTTGCGGTTAAAAATCTCCCTGTGGACTGGCTCCATTATTACGGGCACGCTCGTCGTTTTGGTGATCTACTCCACAATTACAGGCAGGCAATTGGCCATTGATGCTGCGCAGAAGGAAGCTCTTGCAATTGCAGCTTCTGAAGCAAATCTGGCACGCATAGAGGCCGAAATCCCTCTGAATACAGCGCGCACCGTGGCACAAGCCCTGACAACCCTCAAAGACCCCGCCAACAATACAACCCTCAGCCGCGATCAAGTCAATGCCATGTTGAGACAGGTATTAATTGAAAACCCAACCTTTTTGGGAACATACACTCTTTGGGAACCAAATGCCTTTGATGGACTTGATGCCAGCTTCGAGAATATGGCCGCACACGATGCTACTGGCCGCTTCATCCCCTACTGGGTGCGGGGTGACGATGGAACTGTGAGTGTCATCGCGCTGATTGATTACGAAACCCCCGGTATTGGCGATTGGTATATTCAGCCGCGTCAAACCAAAACCGAAGTAACCATTGCCCCGCTCATCTACCCCATCAATGGTGTGGATACCCTCATGGCTTCCTTCGTAGTACCCATCATCTACAATGATAAATTTTATGGCATTACCGGTGTGGATGCCCCGATCAGTTTTGCGCAAACCATTGTAGACGAGATCGATATTTACAACGGTACTGCTGAAGCGGTTTTGATGACCGCACAAGGAACCCTGATCAGCGTTAGCAACAAACCGGAATTGGCGAACCAACCAGCCACACAAATATTCCCCGATTTTTCAGATTTGCAGGCGCGCATTGAAGCAGGAGAATCCTTTATCAGCCCAAGCCTGGACGGTCAGTATCTGCGCGTTTTTGCCCCAGTGGATCTTGGACGAACCGGCAAACATTGGTCATTCAGTTTGATCATCCCCATTACCGAAATCACAGCTTCAGCAACCAGATCGGCCATTCTTGAGGGCATGATCGGTCTCACCTTGATCGTGCTTGCGCTTGTAATTCTATGGTTCTTGAGCGGCCAGATCGTACGCCCTATTCTCAACCTTACCATGGCGGCGAATGAAGTTACAAAAGGCAACTTGAACACCAAAGCTGAAGTTCAGGCGATGGATGAAACAGGCCTGCTTGCCAATGCCTTCAACCTGATGATTACCCAGCTACGAGAGTCTTTTGAAACACTGGAAGATCGCGTGGCAGAACGTACCCAAAGCCTGGAACTGGCTTCAGAAGTGGGGCGCTCTGTATCGCAAGTGCGTGCCCTAGATGTCATGTTGACAGACGCGGCCGAACTCATCCGCTCCAAATTTGGCCTTTACTATGTTCAGGTTTATTTGACAAATCCCAGCCAGACGTATCTTAACCTACAAGCCGGTACTGGACGTGTAGGCGAAGAATTGTTGGCACGCAACCATCGCCTGCCGCTCAATACAAACTCCATCAACGGGCGCGCCGCAGTCGAGAAGAAATCAGTTGTTATTTCAGATACATCTGCCAACGCAACCTTCAAGCCCAACCCGCTCCTGCCAGACACCCATTCAGAAATGGCTGTTCCGCTGATGATCGGCGAAAGAGTGGTGGGCGTGCTGGATATGCAGAGCGAACACGCGGGTTCCCTAAACACAGATACCTTAGCCGCCTTCGAAGCCCTAGCTGGACAGTTAGCCATCGCTATTCAAAATACCACCTTCCTCGCACAGACAGAACAAGCCCGTGCCCAGGTTGAAGCTCAGGCACGCCGCCAGTCACGCTCCAACTGGAATGACTACCTGGACGCAATTCACAAGCCCGAAGAAACAGGTTTTGTATTCGAGAAAAATCAGATTGCTCCAATGTCTTCGGAGGAACAATCTCATCCTCAAATAAACGAGCATACCCTGAGCGCCCCCATTGAAGTCATCGGCGAATCACTTGGAAGTTTAATTGTGGAAATGGAAGGACAGTCTCCCATTTCCCGCACAGAGGAACTGATAAACACAGTAGCACGTCAGGTGGCACAGCAGATCGAAAGTCTGCGCCTGCTGGACAGCGCTGAACGTTACCGTGCTGAAGCGGAAGAATCATCACGCCGCATCACGCGTGAAGGCTGGAAGTCCTATAAGGAAAACACGGATCAAAGCATAAGCTTTTTCTATGATCTGAAAGAAGTGCAGCCATATAATGACGAAAGTAAACAAACAGAAGGCCTCACAGTACCGCTAAAATTCCGCGATGAAACCATCGGCAAGATGGTCGTTCAGGGACTTGACGCAGGCGATAGCGAAGGCATGTCGCTTGCCAATGCAGTAGCGGAACGTCTTGGTACACACCTCGAATCCCTGCGACAATTTGCGGAGACCCAACGCGGTCAGATCGAATTGGATAAGCGCGCCCAACAACTGGCAGCGGTTGCAGAGATCAGTACTGCTTCCTCCAAGGAATTAGACACTGAAAGAATGCTTCAATCTGTGGTCACTCTCACGCAGCGCAAGTTCGGCTTATACCATGCGCATATATTCACCTTCAACGAAAGCACAGCCTCACTGGAAATTCAAGCCTGCGGTTGGCAGGAAGGTGATGAACACGAAGGCACACATGGTACAACAACCATTCCAGTAGCACAGGAACAATCCCTTGTAGCACGCGCCGCTCGTACCAGACAAGCAGTTATCGTAAACAATGTACACAATGAAGCAGGCTGGCTCCCCAACCCACTTCTACCTAATACGGCCTCTGAAATGGCTGTGCCAATGATCGTCGGTGATCAGGTGCTTGGCGTGTTGGATGTGCAATCAGATCAGCTCAATGCCTTCACTGATGAAGATGCGAACATCCAAACCACTCTGGCTTCTCAAGTAGCTACCGCTTTGCAAAACGCCCGCACCTTCTCACAAGCACAGCAACAAGCCGAACGTGAAAGTACATTGAACGCCATCAGCCAGAAGATCCAGAGCGCAACCACAGTGGAAGCCGTGCTTCAGATCGCTGCGCGCGAACTTGGGCATGCACTGGGCGCACCGATGACCATTGCCCAATTAAGCATGAAAGATAAGAAATAACGGCGCATGCTCAGGAGATACGCCCATGCCCTCTGATGAAAAATCACAAAAACGGGTTGAAAAACTCTTTTCGGATCTTGAACAGATCGTCCATTCTACGGGTGAGAGCCTGCCCGTAGAAACAGGACCAGTTTCATCCGTCACGAGTGAAGCGCTTGAATCTCCATCTGCAAGCAATATTTCAGCGCCAGTCCGTGAGGTAGATACATTACTCTCACGCATCCGCGAATTGGAAGCACAGCTTAAAGAAAGTGAAGCGCGTACCTCCGCAAAGATAAAGGCAGCGGATGTGGATGCCCGCCCTGCACCCGCCATCATGTACGAAAAGGAACAGGTCGGGTACGCCTTTCAAGATGAAAATTTGCAGTCGCTGCAGGTGACCGATTTCGATGTTTCGAAAACAGAGAACGGCATCAATGCGCCGTTAACTGCAAGCGGAGAGACGATCGGTAAAATGCAGATCGTGCCGCCCGCAGAACGCACATGGACTTCGGAAGAAACAAGCCTTGCAAATGCAGTTGCAAAACAAGTGTCACTGCAAATTCAGAACCTGCGCCTGCTTGCAGCAACAGAACGCGCGCGCGCTGAAGCACAGGCAGCCAACCGTCAATTTACCCACCAAAACTGGGAATCTTTTCTGGATGGCATTCATCAAAGTGAGAGCATTGGTTATGTATACGACCAGGCCTCTGTGGCTCCCTTAAGTGAAACAGTTTCTGACAAACATGATTTTCAAGAAACAGTCAACGTACTTGATACACAGGTTGGCAATCTATTCCTGACAGCAGACCCCACCCGCCCATTAACTGATGAAGACAAGTTGATGGTCTCAGCGGTTGCGCGCCAAATTTCGCAGCAAGTAGAAAACCTGCGCTTGCTGGCAGATGCATCCCGTGCCCGTGCCAATGCTGAAGAAGCCAACCGCCGCCTTACTCGTGAAAACTGGCAATCATTTACCAATCAAAAAGCAGACTCACTGGGCTTTGCCTATGACTCGAATCAGGTGACCCCTTACGGATCAACACTTGTTCCACAAGATGTTTCCTTTGAACAACCGCTGTTGGTACGCGGTGAACCCATTGGACAGCTTACTGTGGCAGGCTTGAAAAATGTTCCACCCGAAGCGATTGCATTAGCCAACAGCATTGCCGAGCAGGCCAGCGCGCATATTGAAAACTTGCGCCTTTTTGAATTGAATGAAAGACGCGCCCATGAGTTGGAAACGGTGGCCGTCGTGGGTACCACAGCCTCCACCGTGTTGGACCCTGATGAATTATTGCAGGCTGTGGTGGATCTGACAAAAGAACGCTTCAACCTGTATCACGCGCATATCTACCTGGCCGACGAATCGTGGAACACCCTGCTGCTTGCAGCAGGAGCAGGCGAGATCGGCAAACAAATGGTAACAATCGGGCACGCCATTCAAATCGATGCAGAAAAATCACTCGTAGCACGTGCCACCCGTGAACGCACTGCTTTGATCGTAAATGACGTACGCAGTGAAGCTGATTTTCTTCCTAACATACTTCTACCCGATACCCGCTCAGAGATGGCTGTGCCAATGATCTCAGGTGATAAAGTCATCGGCGTGTTCGATGTTCAATCAACAAAAGTTGGCTACTTCTCGCAGGACGACGCGAACATCTACACCACCCTTGCCTTACAAGTGGCGGTCTCGCTGCAAAATGCCCGCTTGTACGTGGAACAATCTGCAACAGTGGCGCAATTGCGAGAATTGGATCGTCTCAAATCATCCTTCCTCGCCAATATGTCTCATGAATTACGCACACCGCTTAACTCCATCCTCGGCTTCTCGGATGTAATGCTCGAAGAGTTGGATGGCCCGTTAACCGAAAACATGCAAAACGATCTGGGTCTGATCCAAAAGAACGGCCAGCACCTGCTTCACCTGATCAATGATGTGCTCGATATGGCCAAGATCGAATCAGGCAAGATGAACCTCATCATCGAAAAATTCCTCCTGCAGGAAATTCTCGAAGAAGTAACCAGCATCATTTCGCCGCTCGCCAGCGAAAAGAATCTAGCGCTATTCATTGAACCTGACACCAACAAAGATGTGGAAATTAATGCCGATAGAACCCGCCTGCGCCAGGTAATGATCAACCTTGTAAATAACGCCATGAAATTCACCGAGAAAGGCAGCATCTCCATCCGCGCCACGCAGGAGGAACATAACGTTCTCATTAGCGTGCACGATACCGGCATAGGCATCCCAGTTAACCAGCTCGAAGATGTATTCCTTGAATTCACCCAGGTAGACACCTCCACCACACGCAAAGTGGGCGGCACAGGCTTGGGCTTGCCCATCAGCCGCAGACTCATTGAAATGCACGGCGGAAAATTATGGGCCGAGAGCAGCGGCATCGATGGCGAAGGCTCCACCTTCTACATCTTCCTACCTCTTGAAGCCAAAGTGGCCAAAGACACTGAATCAGAACCCTACACCAGAAAGTAAATCATGGCCAAACCAACCCACCTTCAATGTGTACTCTGTAACCATCAGCAGCCCTATGAGCCTTTCATACCTGCCGTTTGCAAAAACTGCGCCTCGCAATGGCTCGAAGCCCATTACGACTATGTCACCTTCAAACGAGATATTCTGCGCGGCCTGCCCAATCGCCCCTCCAACCTGTGGCGCTATCAGGATGTCTTACCGCTCAGCAATCCCGCCGCTTTGGATCTTTACCCCGCTGGCGGAACACCTCTCTGGCTGTCACAACGCTTCGCCCCCGCGCTCGGACATGCCTCTGTTTACTTCAAAGACGAACGCTACGGCCCAACATCTTCCTTCAAAGACAGGCAGGCCGCAGTAGCTGTCGCCGCAATGAATGAGAACAATATTCGCGAAGCAGTCATCGCATCCACAGGCAATGCGGCAGTTGCATATGCCGCCGCCTGTGCCCGCGCAGGCATAAAACTGTGGGTCTTCATGACCAGTCTGGTGCCACAGGAAAAATTACGGGAAGCCGCACTCTTCGGCGCAGAAGTGATCCGCGTCAGCGGCAACTATGACCAGACCAAACAGATCGCCGCTCAATTTGCCCAACGCAAAAACCTGTTATTAGATCGCGGTGCAAGTTCAGTGCCTGCACGCGAATCAATGAAGACCATTGCCTACGAGATCGTGGAACAGCTTGGCTGGAAGGCACCTGATTGGTACATTCAAGCCGTCAGCGGCGGACTCGGACCGTTGGGTGTCTATCAGGGATTCAAAGAAATGTTCGAAATGGGGTTGATCGATAAAGTTCCCAAACTTGCCATCATTCAGGCAGAAGGCTGCTCGCCGATGGTTCAGGCATTCAAAGCAGGTAAAGACACTGCCGAGCCTGTCGTACCTGATACGCGCATCATCATTCTCTCCACTGGCGACCCTGGCAAATCTTATACATATTTATGGAATCTCACCCAGAAATATGGCGGCTTAATGGAATCCGTTACAGATGCAGAAGCGTTCTCAGCCATGCGCGCACTCGCCAAAAGCGAGGGAATGGCCGTCGAGCCAGCAACCTCTGTCGCCTTCGCTGGATTCGAAAAATTATCCAGAGAAGGAAAGATCGGCAAAGACGAAACAGTGGTCATCAACTGTACAGGTCACACCTTCCCCGTCGAAAAGCATGTGCTCGGTGATCAATGGGCAGTGGATGTACACCTAAGCAAAGATCAATCTCCTGCGCCAAAAGAAGGGTTACAATCGGCTCTGGAAAATCTGGACGAGAAGACCACGACCGTGTTATTGATCGACGATAACCCAGATGACGCCCTCCTAATCAAAAGATTACTTGAGGGACGCAAGAATTATCGCATGTACCATGCCAAGGATGGATGGGAAGGATTGGCCATGGCGAGGCAGAAACTGCCAGACCTGATCGTAAGCGATCTGACCATGCCCGGTATCGATGGCTTTGGCCTGGTGGAAGAACTGAAACTTGACCCACGCACAAAAAATATTCCCGTAGTTGTAGTCAGCGCAAAAGATATTACGAGTGAAGAAAGAAAAAGATTGGAAGGGAACACGGAAGCTGTTTATCAAAAAGGTTCCCTGCCAACCCGAAAATTTGTGGATCAGGTTATTCAAGTGATAAAAGATAAAAATGGACCATAGGAGAAGCGAGTATGGGTAGCAATATTCTTTACGTGGAAGACAATCCAGATAACATGATGCTGGTAAAACGTGCTCTGGAAGCAAGAGGCTACACTTTATTTGAGGCTAACACAGGCGAAAAAGGAGTTAGCGCAGCCGAAGCAAATGAGTTGGATCTGATCTTGCTTGATATTAACCTGCCCGATATTGACGGGTACGAAGTGGCACGCAGATTGCGCGGCAGCAGTAAACATACGCTGGCGTACACTCCCATTATTGCCATCACCGCAAATGCTTTAAAGGGAGATGCCGAAAAGGCGCTCGCCGCAGGCTGTGACGTGTACATGTCCAAACCGATCAACATCCGCGAGTTGTGGGCGCGTGTTGAGGCATTTGTACCAGCGCCGCAAAAATAATATTGTCGTTTAGTAGAATATTTTTATAAACCGCCCTGAAATTGATAATTAAGGGTGGTTTATTATTTAAGCCGCTGAATTTTTATCCAAAACCACGCACCTGCTTATGGTTGGAAGTATAATCATTCAGTATGGCTGACTTTTCTGAAAAACACATCCTGCTTGGCGTAACTGGCTCGATCGCAGCCTACAAAGCCGCAGATCTTGCTTCAAAATTAACGCAAGCAGGCGCGCTTGTGGATGTGATCTTCACCAACGCAGGGGAAAAATTCGTTTCACCGCTCACCTTCCAATCTGTAACTGGCCGCCGTGCCTACACAGACCAGGATCTCTGGGGCAATGAAGCGCACGTGCTGCATGTGAGCTTCGGTAAAACTGCAGACCTATTCGTGATCGCGCCATGCACAGCAGATACGATCGCAAAACTTGCGCATGGCATTGCGGATAATCTCCTCACCGTCACTGCGCTGGCAGCCACATGCCCGATGTTAATTGCCCCCGCAATGGACGGCGGCATGTTCGATCACCCTGCCACACAGGAAAATCTCGCCACACTCA
>JAVBXV010000432.1 GCA_030824405.1 Anaerolineales bacterium
GCAAAGGCAAAAAGTGAAAGCGAAGCGAACGCCATGATCGCCGAGGTCGAGGCACAGGTTCGTGAAAGACTTGGCTCGATCGTTTTCGGCGTGGACGAAGATAAGCTCGAAGAAGTTGTGCTGGATATGATTGAAAAACGCGGCCTGACTCTCACCGCGATCGAAAGCGGACTCGATGGCATGCTTGCGCGAAAAGTTCCACACACCGCTTCCTTCCCTAATCTGACAACTGATTCACTCATGCAGGCATTACGCGCCGCCCAAGCAGACTCAAAAGCAGATATCGCTTTGGGCGTATCTGTCTTTGCAGAAGAACGCGCCGCAGAGATGGCAATGATCACAGCCAAAGGCGAAAAGACTCATCACATCACCTATGGCGGCCCGCCGCGCAGTTTACCGCGCTGGAGCATGAACCTGGCATTGAACTGGCTCCGCACCACGCTGGAGGAAATGAGCTGACATGCCGCCGCGCAAACGCACAGACTCAACCTGGGTCATCGTTGCATGGAGTTTGAATGTTGCAGGAATTTTGGGGATCGTGCTGGTTGCACTGGCATATTGGGCATTGAACCCTGTGCAGGCGGCACAATCTCCTAATATTTTTCAGGCCCAGAACGCAATTGTGACGGCAACCTATCCCGCCACTTCTGCCGCCCCTGTGGGCATCTACTACCTGCCCACCATCACACCCAATCCGCTTTCCACGATGATCGTGGTGCAAACGCCGACACAGTTCGTGTTGACCAGCAACCATCGCGCCACGATCATTGGCTATTCAGTTTCTGGCAGACCCATTGAAGTGTACACATTCGGCCAGGGCGAAAGAAAAAAGATGATCGTTGCAGGCATCCACGGCGGCTACGAATGGAACACGATCGCACTCGCCGACGAATTGATCACCTACATTGACGAACATCCTGAAGTGATCCCCACCGATGTCACCTTGTACATCCTGCGCAACCTCAACCCCGATGGCGACGCACGCGACCACGGCATTGATGGCCGCGTCAACGATCACGGCGTAGACTTGAACCGTAACTTCCCCACCAACTGGGCATCCAACTGGGACCGCGATGGCTGTTGGAATTATGGTCCCACCACGGGCGGCACGGGCCCTGGCTCTGAGCCTGAAACCCGCGCATTGATGAATTTTTTACAAACGCATAAAATTGAAACATTGATCAGCTATCACAGCGCCGCGCTGGGAGTTTTCCCTGGCGGAGAACCCTGGGAAAAGAATTCCATCCGCTTTGCCGAAGCGCTGGCTAAAGTGACCAAATATCCCTTCCCCCCGATCGATACAGGCTGTATCTTCACAGGTACGCTTGCAGATTACGCAGTTGAAACAGGCGCAGTTTCAGTGGACATGGAACTCGCCACGCACAAATATACGGATTTCAGTAAAAACCTAAAAGCACTTCAAGTGCTGCTGACCTGGGAAAAATAATACAACACAACAAGGAGATTGAATGACGCAAAACGTAGACACATTATTTATCAATGCCACCGTTCTCACCATGGATGGCAAATTAAACCAATATGACCCTGGAGCTGTGGCTGTCCGAGGAGATACGATCGTTGCAGTCGGCCCCGAGGCTGAGATCAAAAAAGAATATTCAGGAAATGAAACCATCGATTGCAAAGGCAAAGTGCTTATGCCAGGGCTGATCAACGCACACACGCATGTGCCCATGACTCTGCTGCGCGGCCTCGCCGATGACCTGCGCCTCGATGTCTGGCTGATGGGCTACATGCTGCCCGTAGAACGCGAATTCGTTTCGCCAGAATTCGTACGGCTTGGTACGCAGATCGCCTGCGCCGAACAGATCCGCAGCGGCGTGACCACCTTCAACGATATGTATTTCTTCGAAGATGACATTGCCCAAGCTACTGCAGATGCAGGCATGCGCGCCGTCTGCGGTGAATCGGTGATGAAATATCCCGCACCAGATGCCCCCGCCTTTGAAGACTCGATCGCCTACGCGCGTGAATTCATCAAGAAATGGAAAGGTCATCCACTGATCGTGCCCGCCATTGCGCCGCACGCTCCCTACTCAACCACACCTGAAATTTTACGCACCTGTTCAAACATCGCGCAGGAATTTGATGTGCCGTTGCACATCCACATTTCTGAAACCGCGTTCGAAGTGGAAAATATGCGTCACGAACATGGCATGCCCGTTGTGCCGTACGCCAAGAAGCAGGGAATTTTTGAAGCGAAAGTCATCGCCGCGCATTGTGTTCACATTGACGTGGGCGAGATCCGCACACTGCTTCACGCAGGCGCGGGCGTTTCGCACAATCCATCGTCCAACCTCAAACTCGCTTCTGGTTTTGCGCCCGTGCAAAAAATGCTCGAGAACGGACTCAACGTGGGCATTGGCACAGACGGCCCCGCCTCGAACAACGATCTCGATATGTTCGAAGAAATTCGCCTCGCATCTTTTGTAGCCAAAGCTTCATCCAATGACCCGACAGTTGTGCCCGCCGCAACTGCTCTTTTGATGGGAACGCGCCTCGGCGCACAAGCGCTTCACATGGGACATTTGACAGGGTCGCTCGAAACAGGCAAACGCGCCGACCTGATCATTGTCGACACCTCCCCCATCCATAATTCTCCACGCTTCCACCGTGACCCGAACAATGCCTACGCACAATTGGTCTACGCATCCAAATCCACAGATGTGACCGATGTAATGGTCAACGGTAAATGGTTGATGCGCAATCACAACCTACTAACCCTCAACGAAGCAGACTTGATCAAAGAGGCGCAGGGTGTTGCAAAGAAAATAGACATGTTCCTGTTTGAACGCGAAAAATCAGTGCTCTCAAAATTGATCGCGCTCGGCGGCTCGATGGAAGAGGAATCTTTCGAAGTGCAGGTAAAGGTCAAGATAACGGAACCAGACAAATTGGTCGAAGCGATGAAGCGCCCCGAGATCGAGATCAACGCCCACAAAAAATATCAGCAGTTCGATAATTACTTCCTCTTCGAAGATGAATCCCAGGGACGTCTGCGCTTCCGTGAAGATAATCTTTTGGACGAGAAGGGCAATTCGCTAAACGTCCGCTCGCGTTTGACCCTGCTTGGGCAAAAACGGGAAGGTGAGATCGGACAGGATGTATTGCTTTCGCGCAGCCGCTTCCTTGCGCCCGCGATACATACGGCGCGCTTTTATCGTGAATACTTCAAACCTGCAACCGAAATTGCCATCGAGAAAGACCGTCTGCGCTGGCACATCAGTTACAAGGAAACAGAGTTATTTGTAAACCTCGATAAACTTGTGACCCCTGCCCTGGGATATTTCCTTGAGATCAAGAGCCGCACCTGGAGCCGCAACGATGCGGACAAGAAAGCCGAACTGGTAAAAGAATTGCTTGAACTGCTCGGCGCAGGAGACGCGGAAGTTGTAACCCAGGATTATATTGAGATCCTGACCGCGAAATAATTTTTTTCGCGTTGTGCGTAACCGAGATAAAAAGCCGTCCTCCCAAGATACTTGGGAGGACGGCGCTAAAGTAGCGAAAACAAATGGAATCCATCAAAAAAGTTTTAGCCGTATTTTTTTCAATTGCCTTTGTAGTGACCGCGATCTTTGCTCTGGTCTTTTTTAATTTTGAGCGCAGAGCATTCAAGACCGAGATCTATCAGCAGGTATTTGCCAGCGAAGATTTCTACAACCGCATCCCAAGCGTGCTGGCAAATGCAATGATCTCCTCCCCCGCAAATGTTCAAGACCTGCCACTTGCCATGCAAGGCATGAGCACCCAGGCCTGGGAGGGATTCTTCCGCACGCTGCTGCCACAGGATACGTTGAAGTTGATCGGGGACGACGTCCTCCATTCAACCTTTGATTATCTCAACATGCAAAGTAACTCGGTGATCATCTCGCTGCTACCGATCAAAGCCAACATGGGCACCGAAAGCGGCGTGCAGGCGGTGTTCACACTTTTACAAACACAACCTGCCTGCACACTGGAACAAATTGCGCAAATGACCTTCAACCTGCTCAATGGACATGAGATCGCATTCTGCAATCCACCTGAACAACTTGCACCGCTGCTCACGCCCGTCATTCAGGCGCAAATGCAAACGGCGGCGTTGATCATTCCCAGTGAAGTCACGCTCATCAGCGTGGAGAGCGGGCAAACAGATCCGCGCGAACGAATTCAAAATGCACGCACATTGATGAAACTCAGTCCGCTTGTGCCGCTTGCGTTCCTGCTGCTGCTCACGTTAACCATTGTCAACTCGCTGCAAAGTTGGCTCCTGTGGTGGGGTGCGCCATTTGCCAGCACTGGCATCATCGCCAGCCTGGTTGCCGTCACTGGCGCTCCTGTGATCGGTGTCATTTTGAAACGGGTGATCATACAAAGAGCAAGCAGCATCCTGCCCAGTTCTTTTTCAGAGTACGCCAGTGACCTCGCCTCCGCGATGATCGGCGCGATCATGCGTCCCATCTTTTGGGAGGGGTTGTTGCTATTTTTTATGGGTTCGGGGATGGTTTTGATCTCGATCTATCTTGGACGCAGGGCACAAAACAAGCGCTCCTGATCTTTTTATAACTTTCGACAAAAAAACACTTTGTCATTTATTGACAAAGTGTTTTTTTATTTATCTCACTCACACCCATTCGCGATCTGCTCATCCAGTGTGGATGCGAAAAGATGATAGCCTGAGTCATCACATCTGGCACGGAAGTAATAATAGGATGTGGTTTCAGGATAGGCAACAGCGTATAAAGTTTCGAGGCTGGGGTTGGAGATCGGCGCAGGCGGAAGGCCTGCATAAATGTAGGTATTAAATCGCGAATTGATATCCAAATCGACGGCGCTGAGAGGGTTGGTCCACCAGGTGGATTGCTCAACGTTGAAACCTGCCGCGTATTGGACAGTGGGGTCTGCGTCCAGTTTCATGTTGATGGCGAGGCGGTTCAAGTAGACCGACGCGATCAGGGAAGATTCTTCTGGCTGAATGGCTTCGCGTTCGACGATGGACGCAACCGTGACGGCCTGATTAAGAGTCAACCCCTGATTGGTGAAGCCTGTCGTCAGGTCTTCGGTGAGATGCTGAACGAAGTTGCGAGCAATGACATCCAGTAATTGCTCCACGGTTGTAGTGCGTGGAAGGATGTAGGTATCTGGATAGAAGAATCCTTCCATTGTGACTGGGGATGCAAACGCGAGCACTTGTGGCGGAGTCTGTGCAGCGGCGATGAATGCTTCTGGTGTAATCTCCAGCCCCGAGGTTGGGAGCGAAGCGGCGATCTCTTCCATCCGCCAGCCTGACAAAATGACCAACGTCGCTTCTGTGGGAGAAAATTGCTGCAGCGCGCGCGCAATGTCAATGATGGAAAGTGCGGGGCTGAGAAGATACGTGCCTGATTGAATGGTCAGGTCGACGCCTGTGTAGACGGCGTAATCATAAAAGGCTTGAGAGTTTGCGATCAGGCTGGCTTCTTCAAGACGATTCGAAATGGAGAAAACGGACTCACCAGGTTCGATGCTGAACGATCTTTCAACGCCATTGAGATCGTAAGGAGTGGTGAGCACGTCACCATACGAGATGAGGCGCGCGGAATATTCGATGCGGTCTGAAATGGAAAGTGGCTGCGCGGGCGGGCCATACAACAGCGAGGCGCGCGCGGGAACATAGCCAAACGCCATGTAAAGACAAGCAAGCGCGCCAAGAACAATGAACGCAAGAATAAAATGAAGTTGGTAACGACGCATATTAAATTTTCGATTCACGAGTTAGGATTTTCGATTCGATTCAAGATAGGATTGCAAGATGGCCACTGCCGCAAATTCATCCTGATGGCCTGCGCGTTTCTTTCGTGAAACGCCAAGCTCGATACGTGCGGCGCGGGCATCTTGTGTACTGAAAGATTCATCCCACATTTCAACGGGAATGTTCGTTTGATTTTTTAGTTCGTCGGCGAATCGGCCTGCCCTGCGCCCAGCAGGGTTGGGATCGCCTTCTTCATCAAAAGATTGGCCGATGACGATCAAGCCGACTTCATTCTGTGTGGCAATGTCTGCAACTTGTGCGGCATCGATCGCGCGGGAAATATGTTTTACAACCCGCAACGGGCTGGCAATGGTGGCGGTTGGGTCGCTTAATGCAAGGCCGATCCTTTTTTCGCCGTGGTCAACTGCAAGAATTCTCATTTTGTCTCAATTGAAATATTAAACGGGATCAACGGCATCCACGGCCACCACGAAGGCGAGATCACGATCTCTGGTTTCTGGCGCAGGGATAATGTTTGCATCAACTCATCACCAGGGTCATTTGGCGAATATCCACGCAGGAGCGGGAAGACCTGCAATTCATTGATATCGCGCAGCAGCGTGCGTGACACATCCAACTCGAAATGGGTAATGCCAGAGTTGTCTGTTGAAGGCGATGTCAACTGTTCAAAACTTACGGCGCCAGATGGCACAAAGCCAGCAGTAATGGACGAATCCAATGTAACTGTGGATAGTTGTTTCAAATCTTCTGCAGAAACATATCGCGCAGAAAATTCCACTTGCATCTTCAAAACCAAACTCTTGCCCGCCTGCCCCGCTGGCGGACTGAAAGTCTCTTCAATAATTTCCGTCACTTCAAATGTATCCATCAACAGCACATCGTCTGTTGAAATTTGAGAACGCAATTTTTCTTCCGCATCACGGCGCAAATTATCCATCACCACTTCACGCAGGTCTGCGCGGTCGGCGTCGGTTGCACCTGTCAACGTGGAGTTGGTGCCGCCGCGAGTCAAGTTCGGGTTGGTGACAGAGATCGAAAGGCCAAGCTGTCCTTCCACAATGATGATCGTATCAGCGGCCACATTTCCACGTGAGCCAGGTTGCAGTGCCTCGATCGGCACATCCACAAACTCATCCACGCCCGAAGGCAAAAGTGTATCGTTCAACGTCACAAAATTCACAGGCGAGTCTGATGCGGTGGAAAGGATCGTCCCCGCCGCGATGCTTACTTCCGCCTGCCCCAAATTCGTAAAACGCGCGATGCCCTGCGCCTTCGAGCGCGGCACTTCGATCTCACTTGCCACCGCCAGAGATTGCTCGGCGCTCACCACAACCGAAAGCGGCCGCGCGGGCACATCTCCAGTAATGGATACCGACTCGAACGACTCACCCGCCGCCACAGGGATCAACGCAGATTGAATCTGCATCTCTGGATATAAAGTCACCGCTGCACGCGGGACGAAGAGGCTGGCTACTGTTACGAAAGCAAGTACCCCAACTGTGAAAGTGAGCACGCGCCCCAGCAGAGACGTGCGCCACGGCGCTTCCTTCTCACGGATAGAGTTGCCCAAGGCTCGCAAATTACGACGCGGCGCTTTGGGAATCCGCTGACTTCGTGGAGGTGCCACCTGCCAGACTTCCTTCTGTGCTGCAGCAGACGAATCAAAGACGGGAATGCCCAGAGACTCTGCATCGCGGCGCACATTCAAACGACGAGTGACCAGTCCCAGTTGTGCGCCCAGTGAATCAGCATGGCGTTGCAGAACTTTCAAATCCAATACGCGCAAGGTGACCTGTTCATATTTCGGCCACACCAACAAAATGCGCGGCGTCTTCGCCCACGATAACTTATCGCGGACAGAGATCAGGTCGTCATGAGATTCGAGGGTGATGATTTGGGTTTTCAAAAGATAAACCTTATTTCATGGAAAAGTAAATTTTCGCAGCTAGTATCCAGTTCATCTCTGGTTTAACTTTCGCGCATTCTCAACCAACCCAGGCAGAGTCTTCAAAAAAGACTCAATATGTTCAGGAGTGGAATCCACGCCCAGTGTTACCCGCAGTGAGCCCAATCCCCAATCGCGAGAGTAGCCCAGGGATGTGATCACTTCGCTGGGTTCAGGGTTGCCAGTTTTACAGGCAGAACCCGAAGAGCAGGCAAAGCCAGCAGAATCCAGCATTTGCAAGAGTAGGTTGCCATCCACATCTTTGAAGACAAAGGATGCATGATTGGGAAGGCGTTGTTCGGGGTGACCAGTGAGTTTGGAATCGGGAATTGTTTCGAGGACGTTTCCGATAATATGATCGCGTAATGGTTTGACATGCGCGGTGCGTGCTTCGCGTTCTTCTGCGGCAAGGTGTAACGCCTCAGCAAAGCCAACAATGTACGGTACATTTTGCGTCCCTGCCCGTAGACTATTTTCCTGCCCCCCGCCTGTCATGTGCGAGACGAGTTTTGTCCCCTTGCGGGCGTACAACGCGCCCACACCTTTTGGCCCATAAAATTTATGCCCGCCGAGAGACATTAAGTCCACGCCGAGTGTTTCGACATTTACATCCAAATATGCGGCGGCTTGCACAGCATCTGTATGAAAGAGAATATGATTTGCTTTGGCAATTTCAGCCAACTCACGGATCGGGTTGATCGTGCCGATCTCATTATTCGCATACATCACCGAAGCGAGTGCCGTGTCACTGCAAACTGCCTTGCTCAATGATTCAGGAGTAACCGAGCCATGCTCGTTCAGATCCAGCCATTCGAGCAGGAAACCATATTCCTTTGCAAGCTGTTCGGCGGTTTTACTGATTGCGTGATGTTCGTTCTTCGCTGTCAAAATCCATTTTTCGCCTGAGGCGTTGCGTCTGCCCAGAGCGGCGCCGCGCAAAGCCAGGTTGTCTGATTCGGTGCCGCAGGAGGTGAAGATAATTTCTTCGGGCTTGCAATGCAGAACAGCGGCGATCTTCTCGCGAGCCTGCTCTATCGCGGCTTCGGCTTTTTGTCCCAGCCGATGCACAGAGGACGGATTCCCATACATCTCACGGAAATATGGAAGCATGGCATCCAAAACGCGCTGGTCAACAGGTGTGGTGGCGGCATAATCCAGATAAATCATAAAAGGGATTATAGCAAACAAATTGCGCCGAATGATACAATAAAGAAAAAGTTACAAGGCGGCGCGATCATGAACGATTTTCTTAATTTTCTCAACACAGCTGAACTCGATACGTTAACCAAAGTCCCTGGTGTGACGGATTCCATTGCTGAAAATATTATTGCAGCACGTCCATTTGAGGACGTGAATGATTGCTTGAAAGTGAAAGGCATGGGCAAAGCGCTACTGTCCAGGCTGGAAGTATTTGCCGAGGCGCAGGCGAATGGATCAGAAAGCAGAGCCATGCTCCCGCCTGAGGAAGAAGCGCAGCCCGCTCCCATTGAGGTGAGCGAGCCTGCACAGGAAACTGCCAAAGAAGAGACATCCTTCTGGTCGCGTTTGGGAAGGGCGTTCGTCGTCTTCCTGCGTGCCTTGGTAAGGTTAGTGATGATCGTTCTATTGATCGTGGGAATTGGCGCGGCTTTTTATTACGGCCTGCCATATATCGATCGGACATTCATTGCGCCCATCGAAAAAAACGCAGCACAGATCGGGGCGCTTGAATCTGAAATAGTAAGTTTGCAATCTCAATTAACTGACTTGAACACACGCGTGGGCGCGATCGAAACATCCATCGAGACGCACACTGCTTCGCTTGAAAAATTGGCCGAGATGCAAGCCTCCCTTGAAACACAATTAAAAGACAACAACGATAAAACCCTGCTTGAGTTGAAGCACGAATTAATGACCACGCGCGCGTTGGACATGCTGGCACGTGCGCGTTTGTATCTGGCGCAAAGTAATTTTGGTTTCGCAAAAGCGGATGTACAAAGTGCGCGCGATCTGCTGGCCGCGCTGCAAGCGGAAACAAATGACAAAGTGTTAGCGCAGGTGATCTCACGTTTAGATCTTGCGCTTGGCAACCTGCCAGATTTTCCCGTGGTTGCATCTGGCGATCTGGAAATTGCCTGGCAGATCTTGATGACTGGCAATGCTGTGGTTGTTCCCGAAACGCCGCCAGCCACGCCGACACCTGCCGCGCTGCTCGAAACTCCTACTCCGCCTGTGCCTTCTCTGGCAACCCCAACCATGGAAATATTTTTGACACCTTAGTTTTTCAGGATTTTTTCGTGTCTTCCGTTAAATCCTAAAATGCTCTATCAGACAGAACTCCGAGACGAATCTCGGGGTTCTTTTTTCGGTTATCTAAAACGCCCGTGACGGGTATAATTTTACAAGTTATCATTTTTTAGGAGAATATACATGGCACAAAAACTAAAATTCGGCACGGACGGCTGGCGCGGAGTCATTGCAGAAGATTACACTTTCGACAACGTGCGCCGCGCCGCGCAGGGTTTTGCATCGTACATGCTTTCGGTCGGCAAAAAGGGACAGAGGGTCATCGTTGGCTATGACATGCGTTTTGGCAGTGAACATTTCGCCGCAGCCGTTGCGGAAGTGCTGGCTGGCAATGGAATGAAAGTTTATTTAACCATGGAAGCCACCCCAACCCCAGTCATCGCCTACGCAGTTGTGGACAAGAAAGCCGCTGGCGCGATCAACATCACCGCCAGCCACAACCCCCCCACAGATAACGGATTCAAGGTCCGCAATGAAACGGGTGGCGCGATCGACCCCGAAGGATTGAAGCAGATCGAAGGCGGCATTCCTGATGACATCAAAGACGTGAAACGCAAGGATTACAAGGAAGCCACTGCCGCAGGCGAGATCGTCACATTTGATGCGGCAACACCTTATATTGAACACTTAACTCGTGATGGATTAATTGATCTGCAGCCGATCAAAGATGCAGGCCTGACCGTGATGGTGGATGTCATGTGGGGTAATGGCATGGGCTGGTTCCCGCGTTTGCTTAAGGGCGGCAAAACTCGCGTGATCGAAATTCACAATGAGCGCAACCCATCTTTTCCTGAGATGAAACGCCCCGAACCGATTCAGCCAAATATTGATGTGGGCTTGAAAGCCACCGTGGACAATAAAGCCGATGTGCTCCTGATCACAGACGGCGATGCAGACCGCTGCGGTATCGGTGACGAGAACGGCGAATTTATTAATCAATTGCGTGTGTTCGGCTTGCTCGCGTATTACCTGCTCGAAGTGCGCGGTGAACGCGGTGACATTGTGAAGACCCTCTCCACAACCAACATGCTCAACAAACTTGGAGAGTTGTATAACGTCCCAGTTCATGAGACAGGTGTAGGCTTCAAATATGTTGCCCCAAAGATGACTGAGACCAACGCTCTCATCGGCGGCGAAGAATCAGGCGGCTATGCTTTCCGTGGCAACGTGCCTGAACGTGATGGGATATTGGCTGGCTTGTACATGCTCGATTTCATGGTCAAGACAGGCAAGAAACCCACTGAATTACTCAAAGACCTCTTTGCCAAAGTTGGCGGCGAATATTTCTATGACCGCGTGGATAGTCCCTTCAGCGGCGACCCCGAAGCCCGCAAGCAGATCATCCGCGATAACTATCCCGCTACACTGGGCGGACTGAAAGTAACAGATGTCATCACCGTGGACGGCTTCCAATTCAAAATGGAAGACGGCGGCTGGATGTTGATCCGCTTTTCTGGAACTGAACCCATTCTCCGTGTGTATACCGAGACCCGTCATAAGGACAAGGTCAAGGCTATTTTGGAAGATGGTTTGAAGGTTGCAGGAATTAAGTAATTGTTCACAGGTTTGCAGGTTGAAACGTTCAAACGTTTCAACCTGCAAACTATTTAACTTGCCAACATGTTAACCGACACCCATTGCCACCTCGATTACAACAAATTCGACCCTGACCGCGCGGAAGTTATCCAACGCGCGAATGATGCAGGGTTGATTCGGCTGCTCGTGCCAGGGCTCCACCACAAGTCCAGTAAGGAAGCGGTGTTGTTGGCAGAGTCAAATGCCAGTGTGTATGCGGCGGTTGGGTTCCATCCAACTGATTTGGAAGAATTCTCCGCAAGCACATTTCAGGAAGTGAAGAAACTTGCCGATCATCCAAAAGTAGTTGCAGTCGGCGAGATCGGCATTGATTATTATTGGGTGAAAGAAAATGACAAGCGCGCGTTTCAGCGCGATGTGTTGAAACAGCAATTGGATTTCGCGAAGGAGATCAACAAGCCTGTCATCATTCACATGCGCGAAGAGAACGATGCGTGGATCGGTGATGCGTCTGTTGATCTGCTGAGAATTCTGGAAGAATGGCAAAGCACATTGCAAGGTTCGCTTGCAGAAAAACCTGGTGTGCTGCATTCGTTCAATGGCAATCTTGAAACGGCGCAAAAGGCGCTGGCGCTGAATTTTTATCTCGGAATCACTGGCCCAGTGACCTATAAAAATGCAGACGAAAAGCGTGAAATTATCAGACAAATTCCCCTTGACAGAATTCTGATCGAAACCGACTCGCCATTTCTTGCTCCCGTGCCAGTTCGTGGCAAAAGGAACGAACCTGCCTTTGTTCATCATATTGCTGATAAAATAGCAGAAATACATTCCAAAAGCCCTGCAGAGATCGCCAGCATTACAACCCACAACGCGGCGCGGCTCTTCGCATGGGGAGACTAATTTGAACGCGGTAACTTATATATCACCTGTAACAGAAGAAATAAAACTCGTTGAAGAACGAATGCGCTCTCAGGCGGATAAAGCTCATCCAGACCTGCGTGCTGCGCTAGAGCATTTGCTCGCAGCTGGAGGCAAACGCATCCGCCCCACCCTCGGCCTGCTCGTTGGAAACATGCTGGGTGCGCCCCTTGATAAAGTCGTCACGCTCGGCGCAGCCGTTGAATTGCTGCACACGGCCACCCTCGTACACGATGATCTGATCGACGGCTCTTTACTTCGCCGCGGCATGGCTACATTGAACGCACGCTGGTCACCGCCCGCCACTGTATTGACAGGTGATTTCCTGTTCGCACGCGCGGCGATCCTCGCCGCCGAGACCGATCACCTGCCCTTGATGAAATTATTTTCCGAAACATTGGCAACCATCGTCAATGGTGAACTCACACAAATGTTCACCTCGCGCGGCTTGATCAATCGCGATAACTATTACAAACGCATTTACGCCAAGACCGCCTCGCTGTTTGAAATGACCGCGAACTCTTCGGCCATGGTCAGCCCTGCCAGCGAAGAAACCACCGATGCCATGCGTGATTTTGGATATCAAATTGGCATGGCCTTTCAGATCGTGGATGACATCCTCGACTTTACGGGCGATCAAAGTGCCGTCGGCAAACCGCTCGGGTCGGACCTGTTGAATGGTCTGGTGACCCTGCCAGCCATTTACTACGCTGAAGCCAATCCCGATGACGCGGATGTTGCATCCCTGCCCAACGGCGGCTGGACCAACACCGAAAACATGACCCGCCTCGTGGACAATATCCGCGCGAGTGACGCTTCCAAAAAAGCCATGCTCGAAGCCGAACAACATATTGAACGTGCCCTCACCCGCCTCGAAGCCATCGAACCCTGCGCTGAACGCGAAGCGCTGGAAAACCTGGCCAAATATATTGTAGATAGAAAAGTGTAAATTCAATCAGTATGTCAGACTGAACAGAAGTGAAGTGTCTCGTAAAGATCCTTTGCTCCGTTCAGGGTGACACCCCAAGATCCCAAACCTTATGCCTAGCTCAAAAAAACCCTTCCGTATCAATGTCGGCTTCATCATTCATGAAGAGATCGGCAATAACTACGACTTCCCTTTTGAATTCGCAAAGATCACGCTTGGCGACGATCTTGAACTGCGCAATTTCGAAGGCATCATCAACGTTGGCAAAACTCCGCAAGGACTCGTCGTGCAAGCGGATTTCTCCGCTGAAAACACACTTGAATGTGTGCGCTGTTTGTGTGATTTCGACCACGAATTTGACTGGTCCTTCACGGAACTATACGCCTTCGATAAACGTTCCGAAACAGAATCAGGTTTGATCCTGCCAGAAGATGCACACATTGACCTGGCTGTGCTGTTGAGAGAATACGCCCTGCTTGAAATTCCGATCAGCCCAATTTGCAAACCCAATTGCAAAGGACTGTGCCCTGAATGCGGACAGAATCTCAACGAGAAAGATTGCGGCCACAGACCCGAACAACCTGATTCGCCGTTTGCCAAACTGAAAGACCTGCTCCATTAATAAAAGGAAAATAAAGTGACAGTCACGTTTTGGTGGCTGTCACTTTCGCATTAATATGAAAACCACCATTCAAAAGACAGCTGGCATTATCGTAACCATTGCATT
>JAVBXV010000108.1 GCA_030824405.1 Anaerolineales bacterium
GCAGGCGAGGTTCCATACGAAACCACCATTGGTTGAGGTCCACGGCCTGAAGAACCGCTAAAGTTTGTATAGTAGGCCGTCTCCCAACCGTCCACAACCACCACATCGTTCTCTTTCAACTGTTTCCAGTAATCAAGATACGCATCGCCAAAATGGGCGCGCGTGGCCAGCAAAAACGCAAGGCCTGTGGATGATGTGGCAGGGTCTTCCACAACCAACAAACCTTTGTATTGCGGCTTTGTCAGATCCTCAAGTGACTGCGGAAATTCCAACACGCTGGTATCGGAAAAATATTTTTTATCATAGTTGATGCACACATCGCCAAAGTCTACGGGGGTGGCGCGAAACGAGTCATCCAACTTGAATTCAGCTGAAACATTTTCAAGCATGGGTGATTGATATGCTTCAAAAATATCTGCATCGAGCGCGCGCGATAAAAATGTATTGTCCACGCCGAAGAGCACATCCGCAAGCGGCGCGTCCTTTGTGAGGATCGCTTTGTTGAGCATCTCACCCGCGTCCCCGCTTTGGACAAAAGCGATCGTCACATTATTCGCTTCTTCAAAAGATTTGACCACGTCTTCACTAATGGCGAAGGAACTGTGAGTCATCACGGTCAACGTTTGCGGTTGCGCAGGCGCGCAGGCCGTGAAAAGAAAGAGCGTGGCAAAAAGTAAAACGGTAATTTTTTTCATGGTACTCCAATTGGAATTAAAGATTAAGATGTTCGCGGCGATGAACAACCAGAAGCGATCCAGATGCAATTTTTATGGATGCTTCTTCGCCAAGCATTTCATTGCTAATGCCGCGCGTCTTGTTTGTATATAAAGTTTCGGCAGCCAGCGGCCACTTAAGATTTTCCGTCACAACGCCTGAGACGTCTCCACCCCAGGGGATCAACGACACGAGATCACCGCTTCTCCCTTCGATCTGAACCTGCTCATTGCAAAAGAAGATCTCCTCCACCCCATCATCCAGCCGCAGCAGGGATGCGTTGCGAGCGGCAAGCAGGGAAATGTTCGCAAGGGTTTGGTCGAGACGTCCACCAAGAGCGGCAACGATCACAACCCGTTCGGGGGCGAGCGTCAACGCGTGCGTGATGGCAAGCTCAAGATCGGTTTCATTTTTATCGCGGGGAAATTGAAGAACCTGAGTCTGTGCGGAGGGTTGAAAGCCAGCGGGCAGAGAGTCCAGATCGCCAATGAGAATATTTGGGGTCAGCCTGAATGCAAGGGCATGGCGAACTCCGCCGTCTGCACAGATGATGAGATCATCTTTTTGCAGAAGCGCGCGGGCAGCTTCAAGATTGGGCAATTCGCCATTGGCAAAGATCAGAATACGAAACAAAAAATCCTCCGAAAGCGGAGGATGGTTTAATAAAAAAATATTGCCTCCGCTGGTATTAACCAGATCAGGTCATGCGGGTCGAGCGTCTAACGCTCCTCTCAGCCTGTGCTTGGGCAGGCACCCCGTTCAATTGTGTTTGCAGTATATGACTGGGAAGTATGAATGTCAAGTCATAAATTGTTGTGCAAAGAAAAAGACCGCCTGTTTCAGACGGTCTTTGTTAGCGTACTCTGCGCTTCCATTCTTCCTTGAGCTGTAATTCTCTTGGGCTTAGACCTGAGTCTAATGCGAGAAAATCTGTGAGGAGGCGATTGAATTGCGTGGGATTATCCAGCATGGGGAAGTGCCCCGCATTTTCAAGGGTCATCTGGTGCATGTGCTGCGGGAGCGTATCTGCTTTTTCCTGTGAGGGCATGGTAACGGCCTGGTCGTTGGGACCGTAGACAAACAAACTGGGAACGCCCAGGTTGCGAATTTCAGGGAAAAGAGTATTCAGCTGGGTGCCTGCCAGTGACGCTGCAACAGCTTGCGGGTCCGCTTTGGAAGCGTCTGCAAGGGAAGATGATGCTTCTGGTGTGCGAACTGCGAGCCAGTCGATCAATTCTGGCAGGGTGGCAGTCCGCAAGCGTGAATTGACCGCATCATATTCAAGCGGACAATTGATCGCCATGAAACGATCAACACTCTTCGGCCATTGTTTGATGAACGACATGGCAACCATTGCGCCAAGCCCGTGGCCCACAAGGGCAACTTTTCCAATTCCCATTTCTTCGAGAAAACGATTGACAAGATCGGCTTGTTTTTCGAGCGAGTAACGCATGGGGTCACGGCTGGTGTCGCCAAACCCAAAGAGATCGACCGCATAGGCGCGGAAAGATGTGGACGCGACCTGCATGGAGTTGATCCAATACCGCCATGAGCCGACCCAGCCGTGCATAAAGACGATGGGACGACCACGTCCCAATGCCTCATAATGCACCATCGAACCGTCAAGAATAATTGCGCTCATTGTTTGCGAGAGTTATTTTCCAAATTTTGAAAGAATTACTTTTACACGCTCGGTCAGTTGATCTGGCGCGAAAGGCTTGAGCAAATATTCCTCTGCCCCTGCATCAAGACCTGTTTGAATTTCAGAGTCCTGTCCTTTTGCAGAAAGAAAAACGACGGGAATATCCTTCAAGATAGCCTCAGCCTTCATGGCACGGCAGGCATCATAGCCCGTCATTTTTGGCATACGCACATCCATAAGAATGAGATCGGGGATGATCTGCAATGCGCTATGGTACGCCTCTTCACCATTTGCAGATGTTGTGACTTCATGCCCCGCAAAGCGCAGGGTGAAGGCCACCAACTCGCGGATATCTGGTTCGTCTTCTGCTATCAATATTCTTGCCATTCAATCTCCACTATTTTTGAACGGGCAGGGTGAAGGAGAATGTGCTTCCCTCACCTGGTATCCCGGTACTTGACATCCAAATATGTCCGCTGTGCATTTCGACCAACTGGCGAACGATGGGCAGGCCCAGCCCCGTGCCTGGAGTGGCGAGTACAAGAGGGTGCTCGCCGCGGAAAAATCTTTCAAAGACACGCGGTTGATCTTCGGGGGCAATGCCAACGCCGCTGTCCTGCACGTCCACTTGAATATCGCCATTCACCTGGTGAATGCTCACGCGGATGATGCCGTTTTCTGGTGTGTAGTTGTACGCATTGTCCACAAGGTTGCCGATGATCTGGCGAACTCTTTCGGTGTCACCCATGATCGGTGGAAGTGTTTTCGGTGCGTCCAATGAGAGCGCCATGGGCTTGTGTTCATTTTGTGAGCGGCGCATCACTTCTTGAATTACTTCTTCGGCTACTTCGCGCATATTCACAGGCTGGGGACTGAGTGTGACACGTCCCGCTTCGATGCGGGAAATATCCAACAGATCGCTTACCAGAATGTTGAGGCGTTCGATATTGTTGCGCACAATGTCGAGGAAGTGCAATTGATTTTCATTGAGCGCACCCGCAGCGCCCATGCTGAGAATATCCACATAACCTTTGATCGCGGTCATGGGAGTGCGAAGTTCATGACTTACTGTGGCAACGAATTCCGACTTCAAGCGATCCACTTCCACTTCGTGGGTGATATCACGGAAGATGGAAACCGTGCCGAGGAAATCATTTTGCAAAATAACGGGCGCAAGATGCACCTGTGCAATGCGTCCATTCTCAAGCTCCAACTGTTCAGCGTATGTATCACCAGACTGGTAGGAGGATGGGTCTTCAGACCAATTACGAATGGTCTCCATCCATGAAGTGGCGGCTTTGCCAAACAAACCGCCGAAAACATCCAAAGGACTGCCCAACAGTTTCCCTTCATCAAGGCTGAGAACCTTCTCAGTGGATGAGTTTGCAAATGTAATACGATTGTCCGCGCCAGTGACGAGGATACCATCGGCCACAGCTTCGAGGATGGCTTGCGAGCGACTGGCATCTTCCTGTTCCTTGCGAAGCATGACCCCGAGTCTTTCAGCCTGGTCACGGATGAGTTCATAAAGATGAGCATTATTGATCGCAACCGCCACCTGGCCTGCAATCGCTTTTACAAGGTTCAACATTTCAGCGCTAAAGAAGGAGGCTGAACGCTGGAACACCATCAACACGCCAATGACATCTTCGCCAACCATCATGGGGACTGCAATGGCACTGCGGTGATCCTGCCCTGCGCGGGAACTGCGAACCCAGCGCGGGTCTTCATGAAGATCATTCACCAGAACCGCGTCTCGGTTTTGAACCACCCACCCAGCCAGCCCCTCTCCGATCTTGAGAGTGAATCCGCGGGTTGTGTCGGTGCGATCAGTGAGGTATCCATAACCCGCACGATAATGCAAAAGATTATCTTCAGCGTGCAATAACAAGATGGTACCTTGCTCGGCGCCAATGGCATCGTTAAGTAATGAAAGTGTACGGTTGAGAGCACGATCCAGATCGAGGCTTGAGGATACCTCGGTGAGAATGCGCAATAGGGTTTCTGTATTCTGTTGTTCACGCTGTAACTGGGCAGTACGTTCCTCAACGCGGTTCTCAAGTTCTTCTGCAAGGCGTTGTGTTTCACTGAACAGGCGGCTGTTTTGAATGGCTACTGCCGCCTGGTTGGCAAGCGTACCAAAGATCTGCAAGTCATCTGAAGAGTATGCCTTGGATGTGTAACTTTGTGCAGAAAGCATACCAAGTACTTTTCCACCAGGCAACAGCATGGGGACTGCCAAAATGGAGGCGGGGTCTTCCGCGTCTTCGCCATAGGCAATTCCCTTGACTGTCTCGTTCTCGTAAGAAGTTCCCGTAATGATCGGCCTTCTGGTTCGAACCACAGCCGCTGTCAGACTTTCATCATCCATGGGACGGAGCGCATACGGTTCGCGCACGCCTTTATCCACCAGATAGACTGCTTCGATCTGATTTCGCAGATCATCATAAAGAGTGATCACGAAGGACTCTGAAAGCATCAGTTTCTCACTGGCTTCATGGACGGATTTGTAGATCTCTTCAAGATCAAGGCTGGCGGTCACTTTTGTACTACTGGCGTTGAGAACAGAAAAACGTTCTGCAGTGAGCACAGTCGATTGATACAAACGCGCATTTTCCAAC
Organism: Anaerolineales bacterium; assembly: GCA_030824405.1. Lineage (GTDB taxonomy): Bacteria > Chloroflexota > Anaerolineae > Anaerolineales > Villigracilaceae > Villigracilis. Next base: position 4,978 of record JAVBXV010000108.1, read on the forward strand.
GCAATGGCTGCCTGGTTTGAAATGGTACGCGCCAGATCCACTTCGTTCATATTGAAGCGTGCCGAGCCTGTCATTTGAATGAAAATGAGCGCGCTTAAATTCTGTCCACTGGTGAGCGGCAGAATGAGTAACGCCGTGGTGCTCTCGCCCAGCATATCAAACAATGGAGCAAGATCTGGTTCATTGCGAGCATCGTCTGTGTTGAAGATGCCGAGGGATTCACGCAAGCGGTTGAAGATTGGAGAATCTGGCAGTATGCGTGGCAGTTTGAGGCGCGGTCGAGGCGTGGACGTTTTCCAAATGGCCTGTCCACGTTCAAAGGTCACCACAGAGACACGCTTGACACCGAGCCCCTTGAAGAGTTCATCCGCAGTAAGGTTGAGAATTTGGTCGCTATCCAACAAACCATTTAATGCGGATGCAAAACGGTTGAGTGTGGCAAGGCGTTGTGAACGTTGATCCAATTCGGTGGCACGGCCAACGCTGTCTTCATATAAACGGGCGTTATCCAAAGACACTGCCGATTGGCTGGCAAAGGTAAGGCTTACCTGCACCTGCTCACGTGTATAGAATTGCGCCTGCCATTTTTCTACAGCAATGGCGCCGACCAACTCACCTTTCGAGATCAGAGGAATGCCAAGCCAGGAAAGACGCGGCGCATCCATAGGCAGGAAGCGCGGGTCTTCACGAACATCATTCACCAAAATAGGCTGGCCTGATTGAACCATTTCTTTGAAGAGTGCGCTGTCGGTTAATGAAACGCTCAAGCCCAATCTCTGCTCGGCATCAGAAAAGCCGCGCGCCGATGCAACCGTAAGGCGGTCTTTATCACGCAGCCAGAGTGTGGCATTATCGAATGGAAGAATGGGCACCAATTGATCAAGTAATGTATTGACCAGTTGATCACTGCTCAAACTGGATGTAAGAGCGGCAGCGGCGGTGTTCAACGCCTGCAACTGCCCAGCACGTTCCTGTGTATCTTGAACGAGGCGGACGTTTTCAAGTGAGAGCGCAACCTGCTGGGCAAGTGATTGCAGCAGGGCTTCATCTTCGGGTCGGAATGCTGATGTGGAATTAAAGTTATCCAACACCAACACGCCAAGGCATTGATCACCAGCAAGAATGGGAACCAACAAACTGGAAACTGGCAAACGTCCGCCAGTAACCTGACGATAGAGCGCAAGATTATCTGTACTTAAATTGTAATCACGCGTGAAGTTAATTTCATCCACGCGCCGCGGAGTTTTATTGGCAAACACCATGCCTGGCAAAGCTTCGCCGCTTCGATAATGGATCTGCGACATGGTTACGTTATCGGCATATCCTGAAACTGCGCGCGGGGTCAATGTTTCCGTTTGCGGATTCCACACCAGAGCCGCGCCTGCATGAGCATTTTGGATGACGCGACGGGAGCTATCCAGCAACGAGCGGATGATCGCATCTGGGTCCAAACCTGATAGCAGGTGACTAAAGTCGAGGAGCAGGTTTACCTCATCCAGGCGACGCTTGGTCTGGTTGAGGAGAGAGATGTTTTGCAGAATGAGGGAAGTTTGTTGTGCGATCTGTAAATAAACCTGACGATCCTCATCATTGAACGCGGTCATGGGTTCAGGGCTGATCGCAAGCATCGCCGCAACAGGTTTATTTTCCACCAGGATCGGCAGACAAATAATGCCTTTTGCGCGCAGTGAGGTCAGCAGGGATGCATCGCGCCATTCATCATTTTCATCCAAATTCGAAACAAGAATGGGCTGTCCGTTCTGCAGACAGGTACGCAGTGGGTTACGCTGCCCAAACAACGCTTCTACATTTGTAGAACGGGGCAGGCTTCCAAGTACGTGCAAAAGACGGGGGCCATCGGGAGTGTTCTCTGCAACAAGCGCCACCGACATGCCCAATTGTGTAAGTGTTTCACGTCCCAACGCAGAGAGCGCAGAACTTGCATCCAACTGACGGCTGACCGATTCAGTGATCGCCAAACCAGCGCGAACACGCTGTGCACGACGGTCCAGGTTGTGAAGCGAGATGGTCTGCTCCAAATCCTTGCGAAGCAATAAAGGCAGGTCATTTTGTGTAAGTTTGAGATGTCTCTGTTGACGCTGCAAACCAGAAGATAACGATTCGATTTTGGCGCGTAATTCGGTCTGGCGGGTGATGTTACTAATTGTCAACGCGGCTTGAACGGCAAAGACTTCAATGGTTTCAATGGTGGCCTTATCAGGTCTCAATCCATTATTTGGATCGTCGAGACTGATCAAACCGATCATCTCACCTTCTGAATTCTCCAACGGAATTAAGAGAAAGTCATCCGCATCCCATGTGGTGTCGTTCTTTTCCGTAGAAAAAGCCACATCCAATGTCACCATATGCACATCTGATGGGATTACAGGCGCCTGGTCTACAGGGATAAAGTAGGAATGGCCGATCTTGAATTCAGGCTTCAATAATTGTTGAATACCCGCCACTGGTTGTTTGCGGGTCATCAATTCATTCAAAGCTTCCTGCGGAATTCCCACAGCAGTGACACGGCGCAGCATACCTGTATCGGCTTCGAGAACACTGATCAATACCACACGGAAAGGTGTGGCATCGCGCATGCCGCGGGCGATAAGATTTAATGCGTGATCAAGCGGTTGGTCATAGCCAAGACCATAACTCACATCGGTCAGGCGTACAAGCGTATCTGCACGACGACGCATCAACTCTGCACGATGTTTTTCATCCTGATATCGATGTGCATTGCTCAAGGAAATACCAGCCTGTACGGCCAGAGATTGAGCAAATTCATTCGTCTCTGCTGTGAAGAAGTTTGGATGACTGGAATGCAGGCTAAGCAAACCAATCAACTCTCCCTTGTATGAGATTGGAACCATCAATGCCGAATGCACATCATCATGTGGAGCAGCACCCTCTTCCGAAAAATCATTCACTATCAGTGATTCATTTTTTCGGATGGCTTCCAGCTCAAGAGGCAGAAGCTCGCGATTCGCTTTACATCCAACTGAGAGCAAAGGATTCAGGATGGACGGGCTCCCTCCCTGTTCAAAAAGAACCACCGAAGCACAACTTACATGTACCTCACGCAGGCTTTCAGTGTGGACCACTTGAAGCAGATGATTAACATCCAACGAAGCGCCCAACTCACGGCTTAATCGATTCAACGCAGAGAGATGATCAACACGGCGGCGAAGTGTATCGTCTGTTTGCATAAGCAAACCCGCCGAATCTACTGCTGTGGCCAATTGCCCAGCCGCAGTGGAGATCACTTGCAAGTCATACGAATTGAAGTAATCAGCTTTAAAACTCCCCAGCATCAACTCACCGATACTTCGTTCACGTGCCACTAATGGAACAACAATGGCAGACTCTATTCGAAGCGCAGTTGCCAGTGGACGATAGGAAGGCAGAACTCTTCTGTCCACGCTGAGACGCCCAGACATGAAGGGACGCTGGCTTCCTGAAACCGTAAACCGATAACTTGGGTCATCCAAAAATATTTGCAGGAAAGAATTGCTAATTTCATCCGAAACACCAAACGTGGATTCACGTCGTAAGCGTAACTCGCCGCGTCCTTCGTCCATGAGGAAAATAGCGCCAGAATCGGCCTGGAAAAGATTCGCCAATTCCTGCACGGAGTATTTCAGTATTTCTTCCAGCGTGGCAGATGAACCTGAAAGGCTGGCAATTCGCCGCAGCGCATCCGAGCGCTGAGCACGAGTCCGCGCTTGCTGTACAAGTAAAATATTTTCGATAATAGCCGCTGCCTGGCTGGCAACGATGTTCATCAAACGTAGTTCTTCAGCAGAGAAGGAAACAACACCACGCGGGTGATGCCCAACCTGCAAATAGCCAAGTGTTCGATTTGAAGAGATCAATGGAACAAGCGCGTTTTCACGCAAACTTGCCGCAATAGCAACATCTGTGAGGCCCAGCGCACGCCAGGTCTCGTCAGTGGCAGCATTCATTGTGATGATCGGCTGTTGTTTTTGAATCACCTGCTCTGCAGGGCTGTTGGGTGAGACAGAAGCGCGATAGAGATCTACAAAATGCGAAGGTAAACCACGAAATGGGTTTTTACCTTCGAGTGTGCGTTTATCTTCATCGTATAAAAGGAAACCGATGATCTCGGTTGAAAATAATGGAGCCACACTTTCCACAAGGCGTGAAAAAAGATCCTGCACATCGTGAATAGCCCCAAGGGATTGATTTAAGTTTGCAAGCCCGGCCAGTTCAGCCGCGCGTTTTTGTTCATCATCATATAGTTTTGCGTTTCGAATGGCAATTGCGGCCTGCCCTGAAACAAGCTGAAGCAGGTCCAGGTCATGAGCGCCAAAAGCGCCGCCGCCCATTTGCCCTGCTTCCAAAGTTCCAACCAGTTCACCGCCCGCCAAAAGTGGAATCCCAAGATACGATTGAATCGGGCGTAGTTCGCCATTGGCTACAAGCTCAGGTTGTGAACGCGCATCAGCCAATAGAACAGAGACACGCTTCTCGGCAAGTTGATTCGTCAAATTCCCGAATTGGGAATTTTTTGCACGTGTTACACGCCCCGCTTCATAGACATCCGCATCCTGAAATCGATAAGGTGTCAGAGTTTCATCAGTTGCATTCCATAATTTCAATTCAAACACGTCAGCAGGCACGAGGTGGCTGACATAATCCAAAATGGCTTGTACCGTGGATTCGAGATTTAAGCTTGCCGCAGTGCTTTGTCCGAACTCAGACAATACACGCAAAATTTCTTCAGAGGCTCCATTTCCCTGCTGAACCGCTGAAGAAAATTCCCTGCTCCGTAATGAGATCAACATCATGGGTGATACGCCAGGTATCTCGAACGAGGCAATATCCACCAATTTCCCACCAATGGTCAAACGCTTGGCGCCAGACCTTGCGCACAGATCGAGGAAATCATCTGATGGACGCACACGCCGTGCAAGACGTTCAATATCATAAGATTCGTTTTCACGAAGATCAAAAAACGCGCGGGCTGCCGCGCTCATATACTCTACACGCCCCCCGTGCTGCAAAATGATCACAGCGTCATTTGAATTGGATGACTCCGAAAATGAATAGGGATTAACATCGTCCTGTGCAGCCGCACTGAAACGCGACAACATACGCAAGACCACCCAAACCAGTACGATAAATATCAGCCCTGAAGCGAACAGGCCAATGCCCAAGCCGGGAGACATGAAAATCATTCACCTTAATCAGGCTGTGAATGCGGCTGGCGCATCCTGCCTGCGTGCTTCAGCTGCAAGTTCCGTGATCTCACGGATATCAGCAAAGGAGTGCAAAGCTGGAGAAACCAACCCTGCCGAGAAGGTCATAAAGCCAACCTTTTCCACTCCCCCTTCAGCCTTGGGAGCTTGAATAAATCCCTGCTGGCGGTCAATAAAGTTATAGTGGCTCAACACTTCAGCCGCAAAACGATCTTTTAATCTCTGGCGAATATTGGGCGCAGCATCATTGGTTGTAATAATAATGAAGTTATCGCCGCCTGCGTGGCCGATAAAGTCACTCGTCGTACCCAACTCATCCACCACCTCGCCGATGACCATTGCCGCGAAGCGAAGTACATCGTCGCCTGCAACAAAACCATACACATCTTTGAAAGCCTCAAAGTTATTTACACGCACATCCAGTAAAGCCCAACCCGTCTCGCGAATAATGCGGCGCAATTGTTCTTCGATCAAACGACCAGCGGGCAGCCCGGAGCGGGGGTCTGTAAGACTCTCGCGTTCGGAACGGCGAATGGCACCCTGAACACGCAGCTTCAATTCTTCAATATCAAAAGGCTTGGTAATGTAATCATCTGCGCCAAGCTCCAGTCCCTGCAGCTTGTCACTACGTTCATCTTTTTGGGTGAGGAAGATCACCGGAATATGGCTGGTGCGTGTGCTGGTTCGCAAATTGCGGCACACTTCATATCCATCAATATCCGGTAACATGATATCCAACACGATCAGGTGCGGCAAAACGTGCTTTGTTTTTTCCAAAGCATCGCGGCCCCGATTCGCTACATCCACGTCATATTGCAGACCCGTGAAGTAGATCTTGAGCATGTTGGCAATATCTATATCGTCTTCCACAACCAAAAGGCGGGCATTACTCATGTTGAGCCTCCTCTAAGCACGTCGTTTATTATTGCGAGCATTATGTCGAACGGCTTCGATCTGATCCAATGTTACTTCGCGCTCGAACGAACGAAAACCACTCATACGAAACCCATGCTTTTCAGCAATCGCAGTAATATCCTTCACTCGATCCAGCGTAATTTCCTTGCCGACAGTGTAATCTTCAAAGCGGCCTTCCAATGCCAACGCAATGGTTTCGGCCATACAGGCATACGCCTTGCCTTCAGGAAATCCAAAATTAAAATGGAAATCCACGGCACCTGGCACATCCACCATGCCGCCGTCAATCACTAATATATCATCTCTCACCGCGGCCACCATTGCAGAAACATCACGAGGGCGGGCCACGTCGCACACAACGCTCCCGGGTTGCAAATATTCCGGGTGGATGACATCATGGATGGCACTGGTTACCGTTAAGATCAATTGCGCGTCCTTCAACACATCCATCTTCGTGCTGATGACAATTTCGCTTCGGGCATGCGCCTTGAGCCTGTCTCGCAAAACCTCGAGCTTTTTCTCATCCCGGGCCACAAGCAATGTCCGTGCCGCTTCATCAACTAACAGTTCAGCACAGACGCGTCCTATTGTACCCGTAGCGCCCACAATTGCCACTGTCACATCTTCTATTTTAATGTCCATTACCCGCGCCGCATCCCGTATGGCTTGTACAGCCATTGCCACTGTGAACGAGTCACCTGTGGTCACAGGAATTTCAAGGGAATTGGCGATCGTCACACCGGCATCCCCCACCACAGATGTAAACGCACCGAGACCCAGGATGTTCGCGCCGAGCTTTTCTGCCATGCGGCCGGTTTCTATAATTTTACGATAGACTGCGTGTTCGGGCAATTGCAGCATACGTTTTGGAGTATACGGACATGCAAGGAACCAGCCTTTAATTTCCCTGCCAGTTGCCTGCGATTTTATGCCCGTGATCTCGGAAATATAAACGGGTGGAAAGAAGGTGGAAAAAAAATCGATCTGTCCTTCTGTTAGTACTCGTCCTAAAAACGGGAATTTTCGGCTGACATCGCGTTTGGGATCAATGGGGTGAATAATGAATGCGAAGCTGTCCATATTTTTTTACCAGGACTCCGCCTCTCCTTTGGCTTGTTTATGATAGGGGGTCTGGTGCAGGTTGGCAAGTTTTAGTTTGTGGTGATCGCTGTCTTCAAAGGCAACGTCACGATCGATCACACGGCGATCCTTCGAAGCCGCCAGCACAACATCAGATTCAATGGTGCGGGCGGGATAAATGATCATGCCCGAGCCGATGCGGCAGTTATGCCCCACACAACCACCCATCACTGGACGGTTTGAAATACTTAATTTTCCATTACCATCCCGCGCACGAATAGGCGCAGGGATAAGGTTGTAATCTGTCCACGTGGAGCCAGCGCCGATAAATGTATTACGTCCAATGACACACATTTGCAGGCATGTATTTTGAGCCAACATGCTGTTTTCCATCATGGTTGTCATAAATAGTGAGGCACGGAAAGGCAGAAAAACTCCATCTCCAACTACTGAAAGCATAACCTGCGCCCCCTGCCCAATATTGACATTGTTTCCAATAATGCTGTTGTCAATCACTGCGCCCGCATTGATAGTGACGTTATCGCCAATACGTGCCGGGCCTTTAATAACTACGCTCGGGTCGATCACACAGTTTTTTCCGACCTGAACAGCCTCGGAACACTCCAGCACCTGACGCCCCTCATAGATGGCTTTGCCAAGGATTTTGAGTTTAAAGGTAAGTTCCTCGTTCGCCCTATTTTCAAAGCGTGCGCCATGTGCAAATTGACCAAACACCATATCGGCAATGAACACATGCACCCACGAATCAATTGCAATTAACGAACGTAAGGGAACCTGAAAAACAAGATCTCCGCTCTGGTCTGCCATATATGTTGGGACGTGATAATAGCCGATCTCACGCGTTTGCAGATCAATGACCAGAGGCTCCGCACCAGCCATTGGGCCGTTGGGGTAATACCATAAGTCTGCAAGATACAAACTCCCTGCTGGAGTGTAGGAAGTTGACAGGGGCAGAGCATGTTCACGGAAGGCAGGATCATCAGCGCGAAAAGCCGCCCGCACAGGACGGTTGAGTTTTATGGCTTCCTTCATAAACGCTGTAATGTAATGTTTATCAAAGAAAAGATTATCACGGTAGACAATGCTGGGTTCACGCACACGCTGCAATGGCTCGCCCTGCTTTAGCTCCATTTCACGGGTTACGTAAGGCGCAAGTAAATTGCGCTGGTGCAGCCAAAGCGGCGTATTTTGAATTCGAAGGTCACGCGCAGGTTCGCAAAATGGCATGATCGGATTTTGCGCGTGTAGGATAATCTTAAGCATATAAGTGATTATAAATCAAAGTATGGGGTGGCTGCGCAATAGAACATGCAGCTGTCATGAAATCGGCGCCGGGTCGATGGCAATGGTGCAGACAGAATCTCCGCGGGCGATACAGGCAACCTCTTCCACATTAAAGACCTTGCCCCCGCTTAACCAGTATAAAGATTCCTGCAACAACCCTACAGCAAGGTGACAGACTGGCTCATCCGCATGCCTGTCCCAACATAGCGGACAACGTTCGATATGCCAGAGGATCTGGTTACCCTTCTCTTCAACTCTAACTTTTTGATCGGTATGTTTATTGAAAAGGTCTGCAAAAGTTTTTGCGCCGCTATGCAGCTTGGTGGACAATGGAAGCAACCGAAAAGCCATCTCAGTCAACCCGAGCATTGAGCCATATTCTTTAAGCCCGTACTTAAAGCACGCACGTCCCACCCGCAAAGCCACGCCCCGTCCCCCACGTGGACCATAGGTCAATTCCAAAGCAGCTTGTAATTGACTGACAGTCTCAAAGGAGAAAGTGTGTTCTGCGGTTGCGGCAGGATAATTTTTTAAAACAGGTTCTAGAGAAGCTAGGCTGAGAACAGTGGCTAAACCGTTCACCCCCACCACTTCT
>JAVBXV010000371.1 GCA_030824405.1 Anaerolineales bacterium
GCACACGAGTTAATTTTGCATCTGCAGAAACATTCAAAGCGGCTGCAATTTCTTCATTGGCTTGCACTGCTTCAATGTTCAGATCGCTCACTGTAATTTCAAGCCCCAAACGCTGCGCCATTGTGTCGAGGCTTTCAAGAACTTCAAGGCCGCTATCCAAAACAGCCACTTTGCCAACTACAAAAGTTCCAGAACCCTGACGGCGGCGAATGAGACCCTGTGTTTCAAACGAACGCATGGCCTCGCGCAGTGTGGCACGCGAAACGCCAAGCTGTTTTGCAAGATCAGGTTCTGAAAGCAAACGCTGCCCCGCGGGAGTATGCGCGATCAATTCGGCAAGATCGGCCTGTAATCTTTGAAAAGGAAAATTAGCCATTGTTCCTCAATCATCCAACACGGGAATAAAATCGAACTGCGTTACGTCAACGAGTCCTTTGTCAGAAATGCGGAGTTCAGGAATCACCACCAGACCCAGCAAACTCAATTGCATGTTCGGGTTGTTCAATTCAGAACCGCACAACTTAAATCCTTCAAGCACCGTTCCCGCTTTCTTCGCAACAATATCCGCATGTTCATTGGACATCAAACCAGCGATCTGCAGATCCACCAGACCCGCCACTTTGCCATCGATCACCACCACCTGACCGCCGCCGCATTTCGCAAGTTCATTTGCGGCAATCGCCATGCACTCATCATCCGTGCCAACCACGATCATATGATGGCTGTCGTGCGCCACCGTCGAACCGATCGCACACTTGCGCGTAAATTCAAATCCATTCACCAACCCCACCGTCACCTTGCCTGTTGCGCGATGACGTTCCACCAATGCGATCTTCGCAAGATCACGCTTAATATCTGCTTTGACTTCGCCATTCTCTGCTTTGACCTTCAACCGCAGATGACGAGTCGGCGCCTGATTCTCGATCACGCCGATGACATGCGCTTCCACTTCCACGCCGTTGGCTGCTCTTGTCCGAAGGATAAAATCTTCCGCTTTGAGAGCGCGCTTCAAATGCACAGACTTAGTCACCCACTTGGGATATTTCACCACGGGTAATTTGATGAGCAACGCACCCTTCTCGGCAATGATCTGTCCTTTTGCAATGACCATGTCTGCTTTGAAGTTCATCAAATCTTCAACCAGCACCACATCTGCCCAGCGGCCAGGTGCGATCATGCCCATTTCTTTTGTAAGACCAAAATGCTCGGCTGTATTAAGTGTCATCATCTGGATCGCCGTCATGGGATTCAAGCCTTCGCTAATCGCATGACGCAGCACACGATCCATGTGACCTTCTGTTGTGAGCGTTTCAGCATGGGAATCGTCTGTGCAAAGGATGAAGCGGCGCGAATCCATTTTCTTTTCGGTAATGGCTTTCACTTGTGCCGAAACATCAAACCAGGCCGAGCCGTAGCGCAGCATGGCTTTCATACCCTGTCTCACGCGCGCGATCGCATCATCCATGCGCGTGCCTTCGTGGTCATCTTCTGCGCCGCCTGCCACATATCCGTGGAATGGAAGTCCGAGATCTGGTGAAGCGTAATGTCCACCGATAACCTTGCCTGCCGCATGCGTGGCAGACATTTCGTCGAGCATCTTTTTATCGCTCATCAACACGCCTGGGAAGTTCATCATTTCACCGAGGCCGATAATGCCTTTCCACTTCATGGCTTCAGCCACTTCTTTGGGACCAATCGAAGAGCCTGGAGTTTCCATCCCAGGCGCGGATGGAACACACGAAGGCATCTGCACCCAAACATGGATGGGCTGTTTCTGCGCTTCATCCACCATCAACTTCACACCTTTGAGGCCGAAGACATTTGCAATTTCGTGCGGATCAATGAACATGCCTGTCGTACCGCGCACCGCCACCGCCCGTACAAACTCAGTGACTGTGACCATGCCTGATTCAACATGCATGTGTGCGTCCAACAAACCTGGCACAAGGAAACGTCCTTTTGCTTCCACAACTTTTGTCTTCTTGCCGATCGTGTGGCTGGCATCGCGGCCAACGTAGGCAATATGTCCCTGCACGATGGCAACATCGGTATTCGGGATAATTTCGCCAGACTGTACACTTACCCACTTTCCAGCACGAATCACAAGATCAGCATGGGCTCGCCCCATGGCTACGTCAACAAGTGCAGAAGTAAGTTTGGTGGAAGGTGTCATAAGCTCTCCAGATAAATTTGCAAGTCGATCACGTTTGTAAGTATATTATCCCGCCAACAGGCGTTTTGCTGCTTTATTATGTTTCTCGATCAATTGACCCTGATCCACAGTTACCAATTGACCTTCTTTAACAACGAACTTTCCATTCACAACCGTGTAATTCACATTGGCGGGTTGTCCAAAAACAATTGCAGAAACGGGGTCGTGCATGCCCGCAAAGCCCAACTGGTTGAGATTGACAGCAAAGAAATCGGCACATTTGCCTGCTTCGAGGGAACCAATATCTGTGCGGCCAATAACTGCCGCGCCGCCGCGTGTGCCAAGATACAGTGCTTCGCGGGCTGTCATTAATTTTCGGTTGGGATCATTGGAAAGCGAATAACCTGTCATGCCTTCTTTGACACGCGAGACCAACATGGCATTCCGAACTTCAGCCAGCAGATGCGAGCCATCGTTGGAAGCAGAACCGTCCACGCCGAGGCCGACGTTCACGCCAGCCTTGCGATATTCTTTGATGGGTGCAATGCCCGAAGCAAGCCGCATATTTGAGGTGGGACAATGTGCCACGCCGCATTTGTGCTTGGCAAAGACTTTGATCTCTTCATCGTTGACCCAGACCGCATGTGCAAACCAGACGTCATCCCCCACCCAACCCACTTCCTGCATGTAACCCACAGGACGATGGCCAAATTTCTGAATGCAGAATTGTTCTTCATCTTCAGTTTCAGCCAGATGTGTGTGAAGATGCACACCATATTTACGCGCAAGTTTTGCAGATTGCTTCATCAGATCGGTTGTGACAGAAAACGGCGAGCATGGTGCCAGCACGATCTGAGTCATCGCACCAGGTTTTGCATCATGATATCTTTCGATCAGGCGTTGTGAATCTTTGAGGATGTTCTCTTCGGTATCGACAACTGAATCGGGCGGCAGCCCGCCTTGTGATTCGCCGAGGCTCATGGAACCGCGCGCTGCTTGCAGGCGTACCCCGATCTCGGAGGCCGCAGCAATTTCATCGTCGAGTTTGGAACCGTTTGGAAACAGGTAGAGGTGATCTGATGCGGTGGTACATCCCGAAAGGGCCAGCTCTGCCAGTGCGGTCTGAGTCGAAATAAAAATATCATCTGGAGTGAGGCGCGCCCAAATGGGATATAAAGTTTTGAGCCAATTAAAAAGATTTGCGTCCTGCGCGGCAGGGACGGCGCGCGTGAGCGTTTGATAAAAATGATGATGGGTGTTGACGAGCCCCGGCAGAACGATGTGACCTTTGAGATCAAGGACTTCATCGGCTGTTGCGGGAAGCTCGCTCATGGGGCCAACCTTTTGGATCAGGCCGCGTCGAATGAAAAGACCACCATCGGGAATCTCCCGCTGATGGTCGTCCATGGTTACGATGTATGCATTTTTGATGAGGAGAGTTGTCATTAGCGTTTCGCCATTAGCAAGTAGATTCGTCTAGTTGTCTGACAACTTATAGTTTAGCAAAAAAGGGGGAGGATGTCAAATTGAGTAGCAGGCAGTTTTGTAATATCCTGACAGGTATCAATAAAGAGTAGTAGATCCTTCTCATCCATATTTCCTATTTTCCCGTATTCTTCCCGTTTTTTTAATTTACTTTTCATTTTCAAGAGTTAATAATTAAACAGGCGGGGGCGAAGATTGCCGTGCCTTTCGTTCTATCTTGAGAAAGGAGATAGCATGAGCCAAACAAATAATACCGACCGCATTCAAGCCTCAACAGGCCGTCTACGTGTATTCACCATCAGCAATGAAACCCTGCGCCGCATTACTGGATTGATCCAACTAGCCTTCGGTGTGCTAAACGGGACGATTGGGCTGCGCTTCCTGCTTAAACTGATGGCGGCCAACCCGCAAAATCCATTTGCCAGTTTGATCTATTTCATTACACAACCATTCCTGTGGATATTTCAAGGACTGACGCGCACGCCCAGTTTTGAAGGCATCGAGATCGAGTTCTTCTCGCTGATCGCCATTGTGGTCTACTCGCTGCTCGGTTGGATCATCGTTCAACTACTGTGGATTCTATTTGCGCGAATGAAGTAGAAACTTCAGGAACCCGTACACAAAATCTGTTAATCATCAAAAAGCAATCCCTGCCTTGAGGCAGGGATTGCTTTTTGATGAAAAGAAACTTCAATATCAACGCAGGTTATCGCGAAAAGCCAACAGCATAATGTACGCCCGCTTGGGTTCATTGCGATACAGATCAGCCGTAAATTCATCGTGCAAAAACTGACTAAACCCAGGTTCATTCCGTATGGCAGGGTTATCCAAATTGGTAAAAGCCATCTCCCAGGCTGGGAATTGACGCTTATTGATCTGTTCTTTTGAAATAATGGAAACATCCTTATGGCGCGGATCCGACCCGATCTTGTTGTATAAAGCTAACACAACGTCATCAGGACCTTCGAGAACCTGCATGAAGTTTCCGCCCTTGTACAACAAAAGTCCCGAAATATCCTTGGAGCTATTATTGTCACGGCTTACTTTTAGAATATCGAGCAGTTCGTCATCATTTAATTGCCTGATAGATGAGCTTACATAAATTAGAGAGAGCATCTTTCTTTCCTTTCAAAGAATAAAATGGTTTCGTAATTTACCTTAAAGTGTCAAAATTTGTCAACCGAATCTTCTCCACACCATTGTAAGGGAGCCAATCGTCCTACGCTAAGTTTGCGCCAGCGCAAAGACCAAAACCCAGCATTTGGGTATAAGTATTGTATGATCAAGTGTTGGAGAAAATCATGAAAAGGTTGTTCATACTTCTTGGTAGCACTCTTCTTTTTACCGTACTGATATTTGTGGGATATCGAACTTTTGGAGTTCAAAAATTCAATGGAAGCGTTTTGCAATCCCCCATCAAAACCCCGCCGATCGTACTGCGCTCAGATGCAGGCCCCGTCAGCTTTGATGAATATCGCGGCAAACTCGTTTTGCTTTATTTCGGATACACCTCCTGTCCCGATGTCTGCCCCACTTCACTTGCAAACCTAAAACTAGCCATGAATGAATTAACGCCAGAAGAAGCCACACAAGTGCAGGTCATTTTCGTTTCTGTAGACCCAGCTCGAGACACGCCAGAAGCGCTTGGAAAATATGTCAAATTATTTCAAGATGATTTCATCGGCGCAACAGGCACACGCGAAGAGATCGATCTGGTCACCTCTGCGTTCGGCGCAAAATATAAAATCAATCCGCCAGATACGAATGGCAATTACTCAGTTGACCATACCTCCTTCACAATATTGATCGACCGCAACGGCTATTACATTATGAATTTTTCGCATGGAACGCCGCCCGCCGAGATGAGCGCGGACCTGCGTTATCTGCTCAAAAACAATATGCCGATCAGCGCACAAATTCTGGCTGGCCCAACGTACACACCCGTGGTCTGCGCGGTCACGCTTATCCCTGCACATGTGCAAGGTGGCGAGTGGCTCTATCAACATCACTGCGCCCAATGTCACGGCGCCGATATGGCTGGCAACCCTGCCTGGCAAACCACCCTCGCAGACGGCTCACACCTCCCGCCCCCGTTGAACGGGAACGGCAATGCGTGGAACTATTCCGAACAAGACATGATCAACATCATCAAAGAAGGCCGCAACCTTGATCAACCCATTCACATGCCCGCCTTCAAATCCACGCTTGCAGATTGGGAGATCAACTTCATCCTCACCTACATCAAAACCACATGGGATGTCGGCCAACTAAACTATCAACACGGATTCATGACCCTCACCCCGCAGACAACATCCACGCCGATAAACACGCCTCTCCCTCCGCCGACAACTGCCACGCCAGCCCCATAATTTATCCACGCTGAATATGGTTTAACGAGCAAGCGCCCCGCTATTTGCGGGGCGCTTGTGACATACAAAAAAGTAGAAAAAAAGTGCTCCAGTCAGGGTGAGGGGGGCACCCTGACTGGAGCAAGGCCTATTTTACATATATTTTTATTTTTTGCAAGGGTTTACAAAAAATCATTTTTCCACTTCAAACACAGAAAACCAAAATCGACAATGCTCGAAGAACAACAAGCGTGCTAGAATCATTTCATCCACTGGTCAACACAAACAGGAGTCAAAAAATGCCATTCAACTTCAGACGCAAGCCCAAACCGGTATATGTCAGCAAAGTGCTGGTCATTGATTTTCGCCCTGCGGGAATTCCACAAGAATGGAGAAGCACCGAAAGCCTGGTTGAAGAACACAGGGAAGCCATGATGCAGGCCAGTCACAAGATGTTGATCTATAACACTGTGAAGATATTAAAAAGCACAAGCTACCCGATCTTAATGGATGGACGTCAATACAACGATGCAAGCTGGGCTCAAACCATTCAAAATTCACAAAACGCACTTCGTGATCCGCATGGCAATTATGTGCTCGCAGACTATCAACGCATCCTCCAGGAGTACGACATCCTGCAAGCTGTTCAAAGCGACATCATTGATGAAGTTTGGATGTTTGGAGGACCTTATTTCGGATTTTACGAAAGTCGCATGGTAGGCAAGGGAGCTTTCTGGTGTAATGCCCCCGCCCTGGAGCAAAACAGCAGACGTTTCATCATGATGGGATTCAACTATCAACGCGGCGGACAGGAAATGATCCATAGTTTTGGTCATCGTGCCGAGAGCATACTTGCCCGCAAATTCAGTTCGCAGGATTTCCAAAACAAACTATACGCGGGTCAACCTACGCCTTCACCAAAAAACGAATTTGAGCAGTGGCTGCTTGAACACGGAACTGTCCACCGCGTGCCAGGCGGCGTTGATTATGGACAAAATGAATTTAGCTGGGTAGCCGCCATGAAAAATGATTGGTGGCCGCTGGTTGTAGACCCCAATAAAGTTGTCTAACAACAAAAAATATATAAAAACGCGTAAAACATAAACTCATCAGATTGCCGATCCATTCGTGGATCGGCGATCTGTATGTATAGTATTGGATGGATGATCAGGCTGATATAAATTTGAATTTTGTGTGATACACTGAAATTACGCTTCGGGAAAATATTTTCTTAAGCACAAAGGAGCAGTAATGGACTCAACCACCCGAATTACGCGTGAATGTTCCATCAATGAATTGAACCCCATATTGAGAGATGCAATGCGTGCGCATATTGCACAGTATCACTTAGGCCCCATTGAAGATGATATTTTAATGTGCTGTGAAACCACCTCCATTCGCCAGAAAACTGGATTGTTTGGCGGCACGGAAGAGAGCATCTCCGCTGCTTTTGTCACCCCGCAGTGGCTTGTCTGGGCAGATAGTATCAAAAGAAATGCGGCCAGTATCGGCGCAGGACAATTAAAGCAGATCAACATCCGCGATTACGAAAAAACCGCCATGCAGGCAGTCATCCCAGATATGGGCATTAATGTCACAGGGCGCTACACAGACGTAAATAAAACTGGCGCAGTCTTCATTGGTCTCGGCCCACAGGCAGATGGTAAAAAGTTCATACAGATTCTTGAAGAAGCCATCAAAAAAGCAACAACCTATCATTAAAACTGGTTTACCATTTTGACATAATAAAAACACTCTGCTTTTCAGTAGAGTGTTTTTATTATGGTCTATTTTTTTCCAAAGATCATGCCAGGAATTAGCATGGGCGTTTTGCGTTTATATTCAGCGTAGACTTCTTTAAAATCCCGTAGAAGTTTTCTCTCTTCAAAGTACGCCCCCACCAGGGTGTAGATGGTCGCGCCTATGTAAACTGTCAGTGTGTTTTGAGTCACTGTTGGGGTAAGCCAGATAAACAGCAAGCCAAAAGTATACAAGGGATGACGAACCACACGGTACAGTCCACGGGTGACGAGGGCGCCTGATTTCTCTTTCTCAAATAATTGACGCAGCCCAACAAATGAGAGTGTGTCAGTTTGCAGTACTGCCACCAACAGCAGCACTGCCGCAAGCAGCTGCCCGCCAAACATCAGGATGTTCCAGGGAGATGCGATCTGATAGAGCATGCGGTCGGGCAGGGTTCGCATCAAATACAAAATGGGGGCAAAGCTGATCACGGCAAAGATGTTGTACCCCAAACGATAGACATCCATGCTGCCTATTTTTGCGGGGATCATATCCTTTGCAAAGTGTGATGCAAGAAAGGAATGAACCACACCCCACAAAGCCAGTGCAACGAGAAGAATAAGTATGCTCATATCATTTAACCTTCAAAAAAGTAGAGCGAGATCATGACCTCGCTCTACAAAAATTTACTCTGCGCCAAAGGCGGGTAGTTCCAGCGTCTCACTGCCAGCCTGGACAGTGTAATACGGCATCCACGCTACGCCAAAAATGTTGACGTAAATATCTGTCTTCTTGGGCTTGATGCTTATTTCGCTGATCTCATTGACAACACTGCCCCAACTATCATTGACCGAGGCTTCAATTTCCTCACGCTGGCGCTGCAGGTCGGCAATATCTTTTTTGAACTTGGTAATGGCGTCTTCTGATTCGCGCACATCTTCTTTGGCGTTTTGTGCCATGCGATATTTCGAGACCGAGGTAGAGAGACTCTTCTTGCGTCCCAAACCAAAGAGGCCCGCGACAGCTTCAGCGCCGCTGAGGCCAGTTTCGATATTGCGGTTTCGCAGATCTTCCTCATCCTGTTGCAGTTCCCGTTCTTCACGGAAGAGTTTGTCTTCCAGGGATTTGATCTTCTTGTCGATCGCGGCGGCTTTCTTTTCAAGTTCCACATCGCGTCCATCACGGGCAGCATCAGAGCAGGCCTTCATGAATTCTGCCTGGCTGACATCTGGTCCGCCGAACACTTTTAGTTTGAGATTCGCACGTGCAGTCACTTCCGAGTTGCGGAAGATCCAATCGGTGAAATCTTTTTGCAGGGCGGTCATCAATTTTGCGTTATTCAAAGGCGAGTCGATCGTGCCGAAGCGTGCCGAAGCGGAGGGCATGGTCTCCACTTTATCGAGCGAGGGACCGCGGTATGCATACTCGTCCCAGCGAACGATGCCGCGGCTATCCAATGAATTGACCAATGCGGCGCGTGTGATCTCGGTATCCACACCATACTTGCGGTCGAGCAATCTCACTTGTGCGGCTGCCAAAAGGGATGGACGATAAACCACTCCCTGGATCATGGCTTGAGAAGGCATGGGGCGGCCTGCAGATTGAAAAGCTTCTGGCAGGCTGTAATTTTGCGGAAGATAATATTCGCGTATTCCAGCAGGGATGGTGGGCTTGGTCAGGCTGCCGTCATTGTTGGATAAAGAGGTGCGGCGAGGTGCGGCGGGGGCTGGAGCAGCAGGTGTAGGTGTGGAAACAGGTGCAGCAGTTGAAGGAACGCTGACAGGTTGAAAACTTTCGACGGAAGGCTTGGGCGTGGGCATTGCTCTCGCAGCAGAGACAGGTGCGGGCGCAGCGCGAAGCGTTGTATCGGCGCCCACTAATTGATTGAGGGCAGGAATCTGCGCTCGCGTGAGAGGGCCTGCCAGGAAGTTCATCGCCCAACGGGTTTGCATGAGCACGGGCATTTTTTCGTGAACGTTGTGCATCACAAAGACGCGCTTGCCGAGCGATGAAATTAATTTATCCATTGTGGCGCGGGGAATGCCGCCTGCTGCTGCGCTTTCGAGACCATCGAGCAGACGATTCTTATCGCGTTCGGTTTGTAGTTTACCGATGAACCATGTGCCTGTGTTGGAGAGGGCCTTGTAATCAATGTCAACAGGGTTTTGAGTGGCGAGTAAAAGACCGAGGCCAAATGCGCGCGCTTGTTTTAACATGCGCAGTAACGGACCCTTTGACGGCGGAACTGCTGTGGGTGGAAGATAGCCGTAGATCTCGTCCATGTAAAGCAGGGCGCGCAAGGCGGTAGAGCCGCTTTGTGTGCGCATCCATGTTTCGACTGCGGAAAGCAGGAGCGTGATGAAGAACATGCGCTCGCCGTCTGAAAGGTGCGCGAGATAAAAAATGCTGTGGCGGGGCTGGCCGTCTGCAGTAAAGAGCAGGGCTTGCACATCCAAAGATTCGCCTTCGCGCCAGGTTTCAAATGCAGGCGCAGCGAGGATGTTGTTCAAGACCATGGCTAATTCCATGCGGTCTTTGGGCGGGAAGAATGTGTCCACTGAAAACGCTCCGAGATTTTGGAACGGCGGAGTTTGTGTTTGCAAAATTAATTCTGTCAGATCAATATCGTTGCCTTCGCTCCAATGGGTTTCGAAAATGTTGGAGAGCAAAATATGCTCACGCGAACGGATCGGGTCGAGGTCATTCAAACCAACGAGGCCCAGCAAAGCAGTGACAGTGCTTGAAATTTTTTCACGCAATATTTCGCGGTTGCCATCCCAATCCATTTTGGGCGCGGCGAGTGAAGAAAGCACGCTGACGGGAATGCCCGCATCAGAGCCAGGGGTATAGATCGCAAACTTCGCGGCGTTTTGCAAGGCAAGCAGGCGCGGCCTGTCAATACCCCACTCTTTCAATCCATTGCGCCAGGCAGAGGAGGCTTCTACAGCGGCATCCTGCAAAGATTTATCGGCACGGCGCGCCATCTCGGGATCGATCCACGGCTCGAAATCCTGTGGAAGCAGATCAGGAAAATGCAAAAGCAAATTCGTGAGATCGCCCTTGGGGTCAATAATGATCGCAGGCACACCTTGCAAGGCGGCTTCTTCCAGCAAGCCAATGCAAAGGCCTGTTTTGCCTGAACCCGTCATACCTGTAACAACGGCATGCGTGGTCAGGTCGGCTGGGTCATACTGAAGTGCGTCTGCGGTTACTTTTCCACTCTTTGGGTCAAAGATACGACCAAGATAAAAATTAGAATCTGCCATGTGATCTCCATAAATCGTGATGCATAGAACGTGCGTGCTAGGTATGTTTAATTTAATCCATTTTAACGTAAATAGCAATGAAATTAAGCATAAAAAAATCTGCGAGGGGTTCCTCGCAGATTTTTATTTTAGTCATCGTCCCCGCCGCCAGAGCCACTGTTATCATCGCTGCTGCTGTCGTTGCTGTTGTCGTCGCTTTCCCCATCATCACTGCTATCGTCGTTACTGTTGTCGTTCGAATTATCATCCTCCGAATTGACACTGGAACTCGAGTCTGATTCTTCCACTTCAACCTTCGTAACAATAAATTTTCCACTTGCATCAAAATAACCTTCGACCTCAACCTTTGCGCCAGGAACCAAACGGCCTCTCACTTCGGCGCCCTTCAGATAAACAACCTGGCCATTGATCACCAAAGTTTCATTAGACATGGATGCGACAATGCCCTCGATCTTAAAGATCGGTGACGATGTAACCGACACGTTATCATTTACCGCGCCGTTGAGATTTTGCGCTTCTCCCGTGGACCCTGAGCCTGCTCCACTTTCTGACAAATTCGAATTCACTGATTCAGAGTCTTCGGTCTCCACTTCCACGGGTTGGCCAACAGGAACCATGACACCAGGTGGAAGCAATACGATCGACTCAGCTTCCACAAATCCGCTGGCATTGGTGCGGCCTGTGACGATCACCGCCGCGCCGCTTTGTATTCCATCCACGGGAAGTTGTGTATTTGCGGAGATCACAATGTGAACTCCTGAAACAAACGCTGTCCCGTTCACATCCATGAATACACCCGCAAATTGGATGGTTTCATGGCGGCCCTCAGCCAATAATTCACTGACCTCGTCTAAACGCTCGAACTCAAATTCGCTTTCAAGAAATTCACGACGTTGAGTATCAAAAGTAAAGAATAAACGCAGCCCTTCCCACGTGCGTTTGACGGGATACAAATTTTCACCAGGCAACGCCGTGGACGATGCACCCACCAGCCCTGTTCCACTTGCGAGGAAAAGTGCGGTCAACGCAAAGGATATTGCCAAACGTTGAAATACTGGGATCACACGCTTGCGTGAAACTGTCTTTTCTTCACGCAACTGGGCCGCACGCTGCATCAGCTTGGCGCGTCCATTACGAACCGCCGCCTGTGTAGGCCCTGGCGCAGACATTTCACGCGCCGCAATGGACGCCTCCAGAATGGGACGTAACTCGTCCGCAAACTGGGGATAGCGGGTGAGAAGAGATTCCAAACTCACGCCGTTTTCAAGTTCCTGCAAACACAGCTCTAAAATATCATATAGATCATTCATAATTCACCTCGCCAATCTCACGCTGAAGCGCAGCCAACGCTCGAAACTGGAGGGCCTTAATGGCATTCACCTTCTTATTAAGAAAAGAGGCGGTTTCTTCAAGTGAGTACCCCTGTCCAAAACGAAGGGCAAGCACTTGCTGTTGTTCATCGGTAAGTTGAGCATACGCGGTTTTCACCATGCGGCTCTGTTCTCGTGAATCCACTTCGGAAGCAGGGCCAGGTTCACGGTCTGGAAATGAATCATCAATCGGTTCTTCCGGGCGGCGATATTTCTGGCGCAGGTGATCTGTCACTACATGAGATGCAGTGCCGATCAACCAACCTTTTAAGTTGGATTGCGGAGCACGCCCAGCCTGAACAGATTCTAACAAACGTACAAAAACATCACTCGCCATATCCTCTGCCACCGTTTGATCTCCAAGTCGGTAGAGAATATAGCGATACACTTCTGCATGATATTGGTCATAAACGGCGCCTATGACTTGCGGGTCTAAATTACGCAAACCCTCAAAGGCGTGTCTATCTTCGATGATTGACATAATGGGGACGTTTACTCTTTGAAAATTGATGGGGATAACTTGCTGTTTCATCGGAGTATACCACTCTGACTGAAAAGCAATTTCAGCCAGAGTGGAAGTCCTTTTCATTGATTAATCGTCATCGCCGTCAGAGTTGGAGTTGTCGTCATCATCGTCATTGTCATTGCTATCATCATCATTAGAATTACCATTTCCATCATCATTGCTGTTCCCATTAGTATTGCCATTGATATTTGAGTTGGAATTATCATCGCCAACTGCGGCGGGGTCCCAAAGTTCGATTTCGCTAATGGACATGGTGCCATCCGCATTGAGAATGAAATGAACTTTGACATAATTACCAGCCTGAATTGTATCTTTGAATTCAGCGCCATTTGCCAGAGTAAAGGACT
This sequence comes from Anaerolineales bacterium, assembly GCA_030824405.1. Lineage (GTDB taxonomy): Bacteria > Chloroflexota > Anaerolineae > Anaerolineales > Villigracilaceae > Villigracilis. The sequence goes on from JAVBXV010000371.1 coordinate 13,238, forward strand.
GTCCACCGATCACGATCGTGGTGGCATCAAACCCGTCCACTGTGCCGAATGCTTCGTTGCCTTGATCGTCGATGACAAGGTCACCAGCAGGGGCAGAGGTAGCGCCAGCTTGCGGAGTGGAAAGAGGCACACTGGTACCTGGAACATCTGTTGCAACGGCAACTGCGGCGGGGTCTTCGACACGAGTGATCACGATCGAGCCGTCTGCCTGCACGTCCGCTTCCACTTTGACGGTATCACCAATAATAAACGGACCATTTTTGATCACGGCAGGGTCAACGGTAACCACCTGACCATTGATCGTCCATTGGTTGCCATTAATAGACTCGATCACACCAGTAAATTCCACGAGGGAAGCCTGGGGCTTGCCAGCGCCTACGGAGGTTTCAGATGCGGAAGCAGCCGTAGCCCCGCAAGCACTAACCAGCATGGCAACAAGAGCCAACACAACAATAAACGTATGCGAAATCTTTTTCATTTTTTTCTCCTCTAATTTGGTCTTTGTTAATTGCTTACATTTGAATAGTCGAACTAGAGGAGGAAAAGTTACGGCCTCCCCCAATGAATTTTGAGGAAGGCCATATTTGTGAAAATACACGCGGTCTTATTTACTGTGTCTGCGCATACACCCTTTGGAATTCCGCGATAAATTGTGCGGCAATATCCTCGTTGTAAATGACAAGCAAATTCTCATCATTTTTGGTTTCGGCGCTGTTGGTGAAATTATAGGAGCCAAAGACAACAATGCTTTCATCGATGATCATTAATTTATGATGCATTTGACCATCGTTGACATCCCTGTATACAGACAACCCCGCCTGACGAAACGGATCAAACTCCGTGCCGATATTTGAGT